>NZ_JAGWCU010000010.1:0-117903 GCF_020657755.1 Clostridioides sp. ZZV15-6388
AGAACTTAGGACTAAGAGAATGGGAATGTCCAGAGTGTGGAGCATTCCACGATAGAGATATCAATGCAAGTATCAATCTACTAAACTTAGCCATATAAATGGTAATCATAAGGGTTAGGAACTAGCCTAATAGCTTGGAGATACTGATAACAATAGTTATCTTGACCAAGAAGCCACCACTTCAAACATTACCGTAGGTAGTTAAGTGGATGGTAGTTCACTAGATAAAACTTATTATAGGGATAAATAAGTTGATAATCATGAGGGAGTGTATTATACACTCCCAATTTTTATTTTACAATTTATATTTAAAAATGATAAATTTATTACCATCCTTTTTTATATGTTTTAGCTTTATTTTTCTTGATGGGCTTCAATTTATTTACATGATTTCCAGTAAACATTATTAAAAATGCTGAAATTATTAGCATAAATAATATTACAAAAAAACAGTATGAAGTATTATACAAAGCAGATGGAGTATTATATTGAATAATCCCTAATCCAGCAGTTGTTGGATATAAATTTACTAAGAGTTCATGGCTAGAGGCGAAAGTTCCAATATATCCATAAAAAAATGTGAATATAACTCCAGCAAGAAAAATATTTTGTGAATGACTTGTTAGTATAATAACTGGCATAACTGCTATATAAAGGCAAAAATTCATAATAATAATTTGAATCATAGCTTTTATAGCAAGTGAGAATGTCATACCTGGAAAATTAGCAATAGTATTAACAACTATTACAAATAAAAAGCTTGTCAGACTTAAAAGTACTGTAAGTAGAGCAATAGTAAGTAATTTACCTATAAGTACTTCACGAAAAGTAATAGGAATTACCAAAATATTTTTAAGGGTATCATCAGTCTGTTCACGTGTAATAATATAACCAGCAATCAATGTAATAGTTGCAGGAAAAATCATAGTGCAATTAATCATTATTACAGAATTTACAAAGTATTCGAAGTCCCATAATACACTATCATTTGCTGTCGAAGTAAACCATGTTAAGAGAACAGATAGAGATATCATAACAATGCCTGACCATATAATAGAATATCGTTTTAATTTAAGCATTTCAGCCTTGATAATTTTTCCAATCATTTTTATTTCACTCTCCTGTTATAAATGCTAGCAATTAAAAAGGTAGATATTGCTGCAATCAATAAAATAGATGTAAATGTTTGTGTAAATGATGGTAGCAAAGCTTCTATTTCTGGAGACATTGGAGATACAATAAGTTTATCTGTTAACTCTCCTGAAGACCAAAGTAAAAATGAAGTAATAGGCATACATTGTAAAAATGTAGTCATACCAGATGACAAATTTGCTCCCAATATAAACAACATTGATAAATTAAATATGGAGTAGAAAAAGCAAATTAACACTGAAAAAATATATTGTAGACGCAATACAGAAAATAATTCCGAATATAAACAATATAGCCAATTTTGTAAGAACAAGCTTAGTAGCTGATATAGGAATTGTTTTTAAATTTTTAAAAGTATCATTATCTCTTTCTATAAAAAATAGCAAGGCTGAGATAATTCCCAAAATACAAGGTAGTAAAAAAGACATTCCATAACCTAAAATCATACTGTAAATATTGTCATAAGCTGACCTCAAATACATTTCACTTGTATTTTCAGACATTTGATTCATAATTATAATAGTAATTGGAATTGGAAATAAAAAAGCACTAATAATTGTAAATACAATAAACTTTTTACGTTTTAATTTCCAAAATTCACACTTTATTAATTTAAGCAATTCCAGCACCTCCAGTTACCTTTTTGAAATAATCTTCTAGTGTATCTTCGCAAGTATGAGCTTCTGATACATAGGCACCACTTTCCATAAAAGCTCTTGTTATTTTAGACACAGGTATGGTAGTTTCATATAAACGAATACTATTATTATCTTCAACTCTAAAATTATTTGTTTTGAAATCTTGTTCCAAAACTCGAGAAGCTTGTGCTGTATCTGTTACAATAAAATGAATATACTTTCTATTTTTTTGTTCTAATTCCTCTAAACTTTCTTCTTCCAAAAGTATACCATTATCTATAATGCCTATATCATCTGCTAGTAGAGCAATTTCAGAAAGAATATGGCTTGAAATTAAAATAGTTTTTCCTCTTTCTGTACAAAGGTCACGGATAAATGTTCTTACTTCTGATATACCTATAGGGTCAAGTCCGTTGATTGGTTCATCTAAAATTAATATTTCTGGGTCGTGCATTACCGCCAAAGCAATTGCAAGACTCTGTTTCATACCAAGAGAATATTTTGAAAATAGCTTTTTATCACGATAAGGTAATCCAACTAATTCTAATGTATGTTTGATTGCATTTCTGTTTGGTATACCTCTAAGTTCAGCAAAAAGTTTTAAATTTTCTGTACCTGTTAAATTTGGATAAAATCCAGGTGACTCTATAAGGCTACCAATACGTGGCAAGATTTTTTTACTGTTAGTGTAGATATTTTTACTAAAGATATGTACTTCTCCAGATGTTGGTTTTGTAAGACCTAAAAGCATTTTCATTACTGTGGTTTTTCCAGCACCATTTCTTCCAAGTAAGCCATAAATTCTACCTTTTCTTATATGCATATTTAAATTAGAGACACTTTTTTGATCCCCATATTGTTTTGTTAAGTTGGTTGTTTTGATTATAAAATCATTCATGTTATAAAAAACTCCCATTTGCATTATCAAATTTATATTGTATTTATTTATACATTTGATTATAACATTTGAACCTAGAGTTAACCTAGAATTGTAAATAAATCTGGATTTATAAATAAAAAAGCCCATACATCTGTAAGGACTTTGTAGAATACTTTATTTGAATAATGGAAACCACATACAAAATGAAGTCTTTTTATTTGGTTCACTTTGTACCATGATATTTCCTCCCATCTTCTGAACAAGGTGCTTAACTATAGAAAGTCCAAGACCACTACCTTTTTGAGATCGTGATTTATCACATTTGTAAAGACGGTCAAAAATATATGGAAGGTCCTGTTTTGAAATACCTTTACCGTTGTCATTAACTGTAACTGTTACATTTAAGTCTTGCAATACAATACTAATTTCGATATAACTTGCACTACTATGATAAATAACATTTTGAATTAAGTTATTTAATATTCTAGAATAAGCTTCAATATCAACACAAATAAAAGTTTGTTTTTCAGGAATATCAATATCATAATTCATATTATAATCTTCAAATATAGGTATCCAGTCTTTTAGAATATCACGAGTTAATTCTGATAGTTCAACTTTTTCAATAATAAAGATTTCGTCATTTGAATTAAGTTTAAACCATTCAAATATTTTGTCTATATATTCCTTCATATCATGTGATTTTGTTCTAGCTATTTCAATGTATTGTTCACGTTCTTCTCCAAGTACAAAGCCTTTTTGCGAAGCATCTAAGTATCCAATTAGAGTAGTTAGGGGTGTACGTACATCAATGAGATAGACTAGTCATTAGTTCCTTATTAGCCTGATTTGCTTTTTTTAGAAAAATAATTTGTTCACAGTAATTATGAACAATTTCATTAATCTTATAGCAGATAGAAGTCGTTATATCATTTGGAGAGGCAAGAATCTTATGATTATTATTGCCTTGAGAAATATCATCTAGAATCTCTACCACATTATTTAATCGATGTTTTATATTTAGAAGTTTTATAAATAGTAATATGGCAATAAATGTAGATATAATTGCAATTATTGAAACAACATCAGGATATAATTCAGTATTTATATTTTTCATAATTACACCTCACGATTAAAACGATAACCCATACCTTTTACCGTTTGAATATAACTTGGATTATCAGCATCAAAGTCAATCTTTTTTCTTAGTCGGCTTATATACCCCATGAGATTTGCATCATCATAAGCATACTGTTCTTTCCACACTTCTTCATAAATTTGTTTTTTTGTAAGTATTCTCCCTTGATTTTCTGCTAGGTACCTAAGTACTTCAAATTCTTTTATTGGAAGTTCTATTTGTTTTCCACTAACAGTCACAACACAATTATCTAAGTCAATAGATAATCCCTTAAAGGAAAGTATAGATGATTTTTCAGTATGAGAATGATTTAGAGTGGTATATCTGCGAATCAAGGATAAAACTCTAGCAATAAATTCATCAATGTTAAATGGTTTAGTCAAGTAATCATCAGCGCCAGAACGTAAACCATGAATCTTATCACTATTTTCAGTCTTAGAAGTCAGCATCAATACTGGGACAGAACTGATTTTACGTATTTTTTTAAGAATTTCAAATCCATCTAATTCTGGCATCATAACATCTAATACAATTAATTGAAAGTTATCATTTAAAACTGCATTTAAACCATCTTTACCACAATGGCAAGTATAAGCATGTATACTCTCTCTACTTACACATTTTTTGAGTAGCTCACAAAGTTCTATATCATCATCTATAATCAATATTTTGTTCATAACCTAAATCCTCCTTTAGTGATACATAAGATTCTATTAATTATAAATAGACTATAAATTTAAATTCAATTTGAATAATAATATATATATATTATACAAATATTTTTAATTTATTATATTTCTACATAGTTAAATAAGCAAGTGATTATATTTAAAATAAACAAGTAAACTTTAGCTTTAATACTTTTAAATAATATTATAATATATACTTAATAAAATATAAAAAAACTTTTTCAAAAATATAAAAATTATATTATATAAAATTGCAATAAGTATTAAAAATATAATTTTTTTTAACATATAATTGATTTTTTGACAACTGTTTATGTTTTTATGTGATTATGTTTTTAATAACTCGTCAAAATGCCAAACATATATTACAATAGAGATATAAGTTTTTTAATTGACAAACTGTATTAATAAAGTTGAATATAATATAGCATGAATATTTACTTTTGTTTATAAATGAAATGTATTTATTATGTAGAGAAAGTAAGTCGGTAAGTATAGACAATGACTGAAAAATAATAGCATTTATTGTTACAAGTATGGAGGAGTTAGTTTTATGGGAAATAAAATTTTAATAGTAGATGATGCTATTTTTATGAGAATGATGATTAAAGAAGCTCTGAGTAAAAGTGGGTACGATAATTTAGTAGAAGCAAGTGATGGAGAAGAAGCTTATAATATGTTTAAAGATGAAATGCCTGATTTGACACTACTTGATATTACAATGCCTAAAAAAGATGGTCTAGAGGTATTAAAGGAAATAAAAATGTTGGATTCAAATGCTAAAGTGGTGATGTGTTCTGCAATAGGGCAAGAAAATATGATTGTGGAAGCTGTAAAGCTTGGAGCACTAGATTTTATAGTAAAGCCATTTAAAACAGAAACATTGATTAAAGTTGTAAATAATGCCTTAAAATAAAGGCTGTAAATACACCTTTATATAGTAAAAATACATAAATGTAACAATAGAGGGAGGGGTTTATATTATAAATTATTCACAACTTGATGATGTCCATATAGATGCTCTTAGAGAAATTGGTAATATAGGCTCTGGGAATGCAATTACTGCACTTGCATCCATGATAAATAGTAAGATAGAAGTATTAATACCTATGGTCAAGATACTTGAATATAATGAAGCTACAAATTTACTTGGAGGTCCAGAAAACAAGGTTGTATGCATTTTACTTGATATGAAGGGCGATATTAATGGGATGTTTATGTTTTTGTTGGATGAATCAATCACTCAACTTATGCTTAACTCTCTTTTTAATAAAGATGAAGCTTTTTTAGACGAAATTACAGGTATTGAAATTTCTGCAATCAAAGAAATAGGCAATATTATGGCAAGTTCTTATGTAAATGCTATTGCATCTATGCTAAATATGAACATAAGTATTTCAGTTCCAGATATGTGTATTGATATGGTTGGAGCTGTGTTAAATGTCCCTATGATAAGATTTTCTGATGTTGGGGACAAAATTTTATTTATAGAAAATAAATTTAAAAATAGCGATAATTATTTTATTAGCCACATATTGATGATTCCAGAAATGGACTCGCTTAAAGAAATATTAGTAAGATTGGGATTAGCAGTATGAGTAGAGAGATAATAGTAAATATTGCAGATATGAAAATAGTGTATAAACCAAATGTTTTGGTTACTTATGCACTTGGCTCTTGTGTAGGAGTATGCTTGATAGATAAAATAGCGGGAATTGGTGGAATGTTACATGTTATGTTGCCATATAGTAAAGATGCTATTCACATTGAAAATAAATATAAATTTGCTGACACAGGAATAAATGAACTTATTAAGTCTATGGAGCATATAGGTGCAAATAGGACATATATAAAAGCAAAAATAGCTGGAGGAGCCCAGATGTTTTTAGGAAATAGTAATTCATCAATTGCAAGCATAGGCTATAGGAATGTTGAAGCAGTAAAAAAAACTCTTTTAAGCTTAAATATTCCTATAATAGCAGAAGATACAGGAATGAATTATGGAAGAACAATACGCTTTTATACTGAGACAGGCGATTTAATTGTAGACTCAATAAATAAAGGAAAAAAGAAAATATAGCTATATTTTTATGTAGAATATGTTTAAGGGGGAGGTATTAAATGAGATTTCCAGATGACCCATATTTAGGTTATGAGTTAGTCGATGAGGGGATTAAGTACATAAAATTTAAAGTAGATGGACAGAACTTTGGGATTGAACTTGAAAAAGTCATAGAGATTGTTGGGAATCAGGAAATCATATTTATTCCAGAACTCCCAACCTATTCAAAAGGAATAATAAATTTGAGGGGAAAAATTATCCCAATAATAGATATGCATTTAAGACTGAGGAAAAATAATTTAAATACTACTGATTATGTATATATAGTAATAGTTGAGCTGGAAAGTTTAGTAGTTGGATTTGTAGTTGATAAAGTTGAGGAGATAATAGGTTTAGAAGAAAATCAAATATCACCTCCACCAAGAGTTACTCTTGAATATTCAGATTATTTTGTAAGCGGTATTGGAGAGATAGACAATCAAATAATTGCCTTGTTAGATTTGGAGAAGCTTTTGACAGATGAAGAAGAACTTTTAATAGATGAATTGCTTTGTAAATACAATTGCACTATCATGTAACACATATATATAATTATAGTGGCATTGTAATTATATTATAATGGGAACATTTGGAACTATAGTGGTATAATTATTAAGTATAAGAATTTTAAATTATAAGAATTTGAATATATTATGTTTAAGAGAGGTTTGGATATGGAAAATAAGCAACAAGGAACAATTTTAGTCGTTGATGATAGTGTTCTAATGTGCGATTTAATAGATAAAACACTTACAAAAGATAATTTTAAAGTCATAAAAGCATTTAATGCAATAGAAGCAAAAGAGTGTATTAAAGATTGTACACCAGATATTATTCTGCTTGATATAATTTTACCAGACAACTCTGGGTTTGAATTGTGTAGAGAAATGAAATCTAATATTCGTACAGAAGACATACCTATAGTTTTTATAACTTCAAAAAATACAGACACAGATATAGTAAAGGGTTTTGGAGTAGGAGCGATAGACTATATGGTAAAACCTTTTAGTATGACAGAACTAAAAGCTCGTGTTATGGCTCACATTGAAGTTAAAAAATCTAAAGATAAATTAAGAAAAATAAATAATGAGCTGGAATCTTCTCTTGAAAAATTAAATAGATTAGTTGTAAGAGATTATCTTACAGGTCTTTATAATAGACGTCATATAATTAATCAGCTTATGGAACAAAGAAAAATTAATAGATATAGTCATGAAACAGTGTCTCTTATTCTTGGAGATATTGACGATTTTAAAGTTATTAATGATACTTATGGTCATGAAGCAGGAGATTTTGTGCTAACAGTAATCTCAAGTATAATTAAAAAGAATTGTAGACAAATTGATACTGTATCAAGATGGGGTGGAGAAGAATTTTTGATAATGCTCACTAATACTTCAATAGAAGGAGCAAAAATACTTTCAGAGAGAATTCGCAAAGAAATAAAGGAATTTGAATTTAACTATAAAGGAAATGAAATAAAATGTACTATTACATTAGGAGTAGTAGAGGTAAACTCAACTATATCATTAGAAGAAAATATATCCCTAGCAGATAAGGCAATGTACGAGGGTAAAAATCTAGGAAAAGATTGCAGTGTAGTAAGTACAATGAATGGACTACAGAAGATATAGATTGATATCTTGATAAACTTACTTTATAAAGGAGTATAGATATGAAAAGAGAAGTAAAGCTTTCCAAATTGGCAATAGTATTGCTAATTGTTATAGTACTAGCCGTTATGGCAGGAATTTTTTCTTCAATTTCATCTTATAGAGCATTTGAGAAAGTGGAAAAAAGTATCAATGACATGAACAATTTGAGAAATCAAAGTCAGTATATAAAAGACACAACTGGAGAAGTTTGTGACATGTTAAGAAGATACGTTTTTACAGGTGAAAAAAAGAATAAGGATGTCTATGAAAAAGAGCTATATGGAAAAACAAGAGAATCCGCTTTAAATAAACTTGAAAAAATTGGTCTTACAAAGACTGAGTCAAATAAAATTTTGGAAGCTAAAGAGATATCTGATTCTTTGGTACCAAAAGAACAAAGTGCTATAAATGCAGTTGAAAGTAATGACAAGAGCTTAGCTCAAAGCATAATTTTTAGTAGGGAATATGTAGAATCTCAAGAAAAAATGGATTCTTTAATAGATGAATTTCAAGAGGATGTAGTTACTCGTTCAAATGCTGAAATTGTGGAAGTCAAAAAAGAATTACAAAGTTTGATACTAAGAACGATATTTATACTCTCACTATTAATCATATTAACAATGATAGAATATACAGTAATAAAACTAAAGATAGTAATTCCTATTAATAAAGTAGAAAAACACTTTTCAAGAATTGCATCTGGGGATTTAAGAACAAGCATAGATGTTGAAGAAAGTAAATCTGAAATAGGAATGTTAGTAAGTTCTGTTAAAAAGATGCAAGATATGTTGTTAAATTATATAGACCTTATAGATAGTACATTGACTAGTATCGCAAAAGGGGATTTAAGAATAGACATAGAACAAGAATTTATAGGAGATTTTAAATCAATCAAAACATCATTAGAAAGTATAATAAATTCTTTTAATGATGATTTCTATGAAATAAATCTATCAGCTGAGCAAGTTGCAAGTGCATCAGAACAAGTATCAGCAGGCGCACAAGCTCTTTCACAGGGTGCTACTGAACAAGCTAGTTCAGTAGAAGAATTAGCCTCTACAATTAATGAAATATCTGATGGAATTAAGCAATGTGCAGATAGTGCTAGTCTTGCATGTGAAGTATCTGACCAATCAGCACTACAAGTTGGTTTTGGAAGTAGATGTATGGATGATATGATGACATCAATGGGGGAAATAAGTGAAAAATCAAATGAAATATCAAAGATAATCAAAACTATAGATGAGATAGCTTTTCAAACTAATATTCTTGCATTAAACGCAGCTGTTGAAGCAGCAAGAGCAGGTCAATATGGTAGAGGATTTGCAGTTGTTGCAGATGAAGTTAGGTCTTTGGCAGGAAAAAGTGCTAAAGCAGCTCAAAATACAGCAATTCTTATAGAAGAAGCTATTAAAACAGTGGAAAATGGTGTCAAAATTGCAGAAGAAACTGCAAAAGCATTAGACTTAGTTGTAAATGGTGTAGAAAAAACTACTAATTATATTAATGGAATTTCTTCATCTGTACATAGTCAAGAGATAGCAATTACACAGATTTTATCTGGAATAGAGCAAATTTCAATAGTAGTTCAAATGAACTCTGCAACAGCAGAGGAAAGTGCTGCAGCTTCAGAAGAAATGTCTGCTCAAGCGCAAATTTTAAAAGAATTAGTAGAAAAATTTCATCTAAAAGAAAGTGAGATAAGAAAATCATCGTGGATTTAGATTATAGAATATTATATATAATGAAAAATAGAAATTTATTTGTCGACTGTAGGTGATAAATATGAATTATATTGAACCAAGTATGAGACCAATGTTAGATATGTTTATCTTTGAGACAAGTCTATTACTCGAGCAATTAGATGAAATTATGATTCAGACAGAAAAAGAAAGAGTATTTAGCAACAGTAATATTAATGAAACTTTTAGAATTATGCATACAATAAAAGGCTCAGCTTCTATGATGGGTCTAGACAATATGTCTGCTTTAGCACACAGTGTAGAAGACCTATTTTATATTATACGTGAAAGAAAAATAGAGATTATAGATAATGATTTATTGTTTGATTTAGTTTTTCAAGCATTAGATTTTATAAAATCTGATGTTGGGAAACTACAATCAGGGGATTGTATAACTTCTGATTGCTCTAGCTTTATAAAAGATATTGAAGATTATGTAAGTACTCTAGAACTATCAAGTTCTACAAATTTACAAGATAAGTTGAACTTAGAAGACACATACGAAAAAGAAATAATTAATTTAAATTTTTCATATAAAGAAGGCTCAGACATAGTTAAAATAGTTTTTGAACAAGATTGTATGATGGAAAATGTAAGAGCCTTTATGCTTACATTTGAATTGCAAGATTACTGTGAATTTCTAGCATTTTATCCTGAGGATGTAGAAAAAAATACGGATACAGCAGAATATATTAAAAAATATGGATTTTATATACAATTTATCGCTAAAGATGATAAGAACATAATTTATAAAACAATAAAAGATAATCTATATGTAAAAGAGTATTTAAATGTTGATAAAGATGATATATATACAAGTGAAAAACAGGATAATATGTTGGCTAAAAAGCCAAAAACTAATTTAGAGATAAATTCCAAAGATGAAAATAATTTTGTAAAAGAAAAAAGTGTATTACAAGAAAATGTTTTAAATGAGGAAATTGACTTAGAGAAAGATGGTTTAATTGAAGAAAATGAGCATCTGCCAATAAGTAAACAAAATATTATGACTGTAAATTTAGAAAAACTAGATTTACTTCAAAATATAGTTGGAGAAATTGTAATCATGGAATCAATGGTTGTAAATAGTGTAGATTCTAAAGGTGTTGATATAGATAATTTCAATAAAGCAACAAGACAATTACATAAGCTTACAGATGAATTGCAGGATATAGTAATGTCAATGCGTATGGTTAAAAGTGCAGGTGTATTTCAAAAAATGCATAGAATTGTACGAGATATGAATAAAAAATTAGAAAAAAATGTTGAACTAATAACTATAGGAAATGAAACAGAAGTAGATAAAAATGTAATGGATAATTTAGCAGAACCATTTATGCATATTATAAGAAATGCTATGGACCATGCAATAGAGCCTGCTGATGAACGTATATCTAAAGGTAAAAAAGAAATAGGAACTATAATTTTATCTGCTGAAAATTTAGGTGGAGAAGCTGTCATAAGTATTTCAGATGATGGGAGAGGTCTCATGAAAGATAAGATTTTGGAAAAAGCTAAAGAACAAGGTCTTCTTAAACATCAAATTAATGAATATACTGATGATGAAATTAATTCTTTAATTATGACTCCAGGATTTTCTACAAAGGAATCTATAACTGAATTTTCTGGTAGAGGAGTAGGGATGGATATTGTTCGTAAAAGTATTGAAAAAGTCGGCGGTTCAATTGGTGTAAAAAGTACAAAAGATGAAGGAACAACATTTACTATAAAAATACCACTGACACTTTCTATAGTAGAAGGTATGGAGTTCAAAGTTGGAAACTCGATGTTTACTTTGCCAATATCATCAATAAGAAGTACATTTAAACTTGCAGATTTAAGCCAAGTAATTAAAGATGGAAGTGGGACAGAATTAATTACAATATATGGAGCATGTATTCCTATTATAAGATTACATAAAATATATGATATTCATACAGATATAACTGAATTAGTAAATGGGAATATGATAATCATAGAAAATGAGCATAAAGCAGTATGTATTTTTGTGGATGAAATAATAGGAACTCAACAGGTTGTAGTAAAGCCATTTCCAGTTTATTTTAACAGGTTTAATATGAAAAACAATGGCTTTTCAGGATGCACAATACTTGGTGATGGAAGTATAAGTCTGATTATAGATGCAGATAACATTATGGAAATATATTAGGGGATTTAAAGTATGTCTACAGATGAGATTATAAAACAAGTATTAACATTTTATGTTAATGATGTTATTTATGGAATAGAATTAGAAAATGTAATTGAGACTATAAGGTTTCAACCAATAACATATGTACCACGTCTTCCAAATTATATAAATGGAGTTATTAATTTGAGAGGAAGAATTATACCAGTTATTGATATGCATATTAGATACAATCTTCCTGAAGTTGATTATAATGAGAGAACATGTATAATAATTATAAAAATTGATGAGTATCAAGTTGGAATTATTGTAGATAAAGTTGTTGATGTTGTTCTTATAGATAACTTAAACTTACTAGAGACAACTATTTCTAACAACGTAAATATAAATAAAGTTATAAAAGAGATTGTAAAAGTTGGAGATAATTCTATACTAATTTTAGATATTCGAAAGTTTCTAATTGGCAGCATGTAATTAGATTTGACAAATTAGCAGGAGGAAGTTTTTGTATGATAAAACTTACTGATGAAGAATTTAAAATTCTTGTAAACTATATAAAAAAAGAGTATGGAATTGATTTAAGCAAAAAAAGGGTATTAATTGAAGGACGACTATATAATACAATGCGAGAGAGAAAGTTTAGTTCTTTTAGTCAATATATGAACCTATTATTTAGAGATAAGACAGGAAATGAAGCTATAAACTTAATAAATAGGTTGAGCACAAATCATACATTTTTTATGAGAGAACATCAGCATTTTGAGTATATGTATAATAATGTACTTCCTTTTTGGGAAGAAAATAATAAACTCAGAAACTTAAATATATGGAGTGCAGGTTGCTCCAGCGGAGAAGAAGCATATTCAATAGCTATGATTTTAGATGATTATTTTGGAAGTAAGAAAGATTTGTGGAATATTAAAATTATAGCCACAGATATTTCAATGAATTCACTTGAAAAAGCTAAAAGAGCTATATACACAGAAGCAAATGTTGATAATGTTCCAAAATTATGGAAGAAGAAATACTTCATAGATAATAAAGATGGTACATTTAAAGTTTGTGATAAGATTAGAAAAAGTGTATTTTTTAAACCATTCAATTTAATTGAAGATTTCTCACATCAACTTTTTGATTTGATTTTTTGTAGAAATGTTATGATTTATTTCGATTTAAAAACAAAAGAAGAGCTTATAAATAAATTTTATGATGTAACTAAAAAAGATGGATTTTTATTTGTAGGTCATGCAGAGATAGTAAATAGAAGAAATACAGAATACAACTATGTAAAACCTGCTGTTTATAAAAAATAGAATAATATTTTGGGTATATGATTTTGTGGGGGCGGTAATGTGGAAAATATTAATAACATGGTCATTGCTATAGGCGCATCTATAGGTGGTACAGAAGCAATACTTGAGATTATAAAAGACTTACCAAAATCTACACCAGGGGTTGTTGTGGCTCAACATATGCCAGCTATATTTACTGAGATGTATGCACAACGACTTGATAAGCAGTGTATTATGAATGTAAGAGAAGCTAAAAATAATGATAGAGTAGAGCAAGGAAATGTACTTATTGCACCTGGTGGATATCAAATGAAATTACATTTAGATAAAGATGGGTATTATGTAACTTGTGAAGAAGGTAAAAGAATAAGTGGACATTGTCCATCTGTAGATGTTTTATTTGATTCAGTAGCACAAGTAGCAGGTAAAAACTCAATAGGGATAATACTTACAGGAATGGGTTCAGATGGAGCAACTGGACTTTTGAAAATGAGAGAAAAAGGTTCATTTACAATTGGACAAGATAAAAACTCTTGCATTGTATACGGAATGCCAATGGTAGCGTTTGATAGAGGTTCTGTTGTAATCCAATTACCACTTGATAAAATTTCAAGTTGTCTGATAAGTCATCTTAATATTTGAAAAGCAAAAGATTAATTTTTATAAATAAAAATTAATCTTTTATTAAAATATATGGATAAAAAACCCTAGAAACTCCAAATATAATAAGAGAGATTTATATTTAGGAGGAAAATGATAAGATGAAATTTTTTAAAGTAAATACGAAAGCTAGAGTTTTAAGATATGTGTTTGTTTTATCCTTGACTATAATAGCTGTTTTAGCAATTAAACATGACTATAGATATAATAATTTAGGGAAAGATGCTTTACTTAATCTAAATAAAGATAAAGAAGCTGTAAGCGTTATGAGCAATCAATCATTGCCAAAAGATACTACAAATAGTAAACAAACTTTATCAGTAAGTACAATAGGAAGTAAAACAATAGTTAAAAATGATGAATATATAGAAAGCACTATAAATATGCCTATAATAACAAATTCAAATAAGATTGTTGAAAGGTCTACAAATGATAGAATAAAAAATGATATATTTGAATTTTATAACAAATCGTATAAAGAGGCAAAACAATACCTTAAAGATAATCCTGATGAAGAAAATAAATTTGTTGCAAATGTAGACTTTGAACTTAAAAAGAATACTGATTCTGCTCTTAGTATAAAGGTAAGATATTATACTTATAGTGGTGGAGCACATGGATATTATCAAGATATAGCTTATAATGTAGATATGAGAACAGGTAAGTTTTTAGAATTAATGGACTTATTTAAAGATAATGCTAAATATAAAGAAGTTATAGATGAGGAAATTAAACAACAAATAACTGATTTGGAAAAGAAAGATAAAGAAAATGTAGGAATATATAATTTTAAGGGTATAAAAGAAAATCAAAATTTTTATTTGCAAGATGATAACTTAGTTATATATTTTGATTTATATGATATAACTCCATATGCAGCGGGAATACCAGAATTTTCAATAAATAAAAAACTAATAAGCTATATGTTAAAATCGGAGTATGTAGATTTGTTTAATATGAAATAGGATTGTTTAATATGAAATATATTTATTTAATATGAAATAGAATTTGTATTAAAATGTTATGTTATAATATCTAGCATAGAAACTTATTAAAATTGGGGGTATGTAAAATGCTACTTTTAAAAAAAGACGACATAAAAAAAGTATTTACTATGAGAGATGCAATTGAGGCTGATAAAGAAGCTTTTAAAATTTATTGTGAAGGAAAAAGTGTAACTCCTTTGAGAACTAATATACCAGTTCCAAGTCAGGATGCTAGTATGTTATTTATGCCAGGATATGTAGAAGACTTAGGGTGCGCAGGAATAAAAATTGTATCTGTATTCCCTAAAAATGCTCAAAAAGGCAAACCAGTAATTCCAGCAACAGTATTATTATTAGATGGGGAGACTGGAGAAGTATGTGCTGCTTTAGATGGTACTTATATAACTCAGGTTCGTACTGGTGCAGCATCTGGTGCAGCTATAGATGTTTTGGCTAAAAAAGATTCTAAGATAGGGGCTTTAATAGGCTTAGGAGGACAAGGCGAGTCACAACTTGAAGCTATGTTAGAAGCTAGAAATTTAGATGAAGTAAGAGTTTTTAGTAGAAATAAAGAAAGTAGAGAAAAATTTGCAGAAGAGATGAACTTAAAGCTAAGCAAATATAATACTAAAATAGTTGCAGCTGAGTCATCTGATGAAGCTATAGATAATGCTGATGTAATAGTTTTAGCAACTACATCAAAAAAACCAGTATTTGATGGGAATTTAGTGAAAAAGGGAGCATTAGTAAGTGCTGTAGGTTCATACTTACCAGATATGCAAGAGATGTGCCCAACTTGTTTAATTAGAGCATCTAAGATATTTTTTGAATCAACAGATGCAGTTTTATCAGAATCAGGAGATATATTGATTCCTTTAGAAGAAGGTAAAATAAGTAAAGCTGATTTTAGTGGTGATTTAGGAAATGTTATAAACGGAACTATTTCTGGAAGAGAAAATGATGATGAAATAATTGTGTTTAAAAGTGTCGGAATAGGTGTACAAGATGTCGTAACAGCAAAAAGAATATATGATAAAGCAAAAGATAGAGGGATTGGAACAGACTGGCAATGGTAAAATTTTCAAAATAAACTTATAATTAGACAAAATTATGCTATAATATTAATAAATAAATTTTTTTATTCAATTAACTGAGGGAGGATATTTGTATGAAAATGGTAAAAAAATTAATCTTATCTTCTATTATGGCTTTAGTTTTAGTTCTAACTATAGGCTGTTCTAATGCAGAAGAAAAAGTAAAGTCGAATTTTGAAGCTAATTTAGCAGCACTAGAAATGTATAAATACGATGAAAAAGGTATTTCTGATGCCTTAACAGAAGCTGAATATAAACAAATTCAAACTTATAATAACACAGATAAAGTTTCAATGCTTGCTCAATTAACACCTCTTTATGGAAAAGAGAATGCTGAAAAGATATATGACACAATTGTTAAATTAATACAAGGTGTTGAAAAGACAGTAACAGTAGATTCTTCTAGTAAGGATAAGATAACTTTAAAAGTTGTAAGTAAAGCATTGGATACTAGTAAAGTAATGTCTGAGGCAAATGATTTAGTAAAATCATATGTAACTGATAAAAATAATTACAACAAAGCAGAAAAAGAAGTTCAAGACGATATGGCAAAAATGATTATCGACCTTTACAACAAAAAGCCAACTAAGGATGTTACAACTTCAATTACATATACCAAAAAAGATGGTAAATGGCAACCACCTAGCAATATACAAAAATTATGTGAAGGAATATATACAATTTAATTTATTTTAAAGACACTAAAACTATCTTTTAAACATATAATAAACTGTTTGGAAGATAGTTTATTTTATTATTTATTGAACACTACCTTTCAAATTTATTTGATATACTTGGCAGTTTTGACTATATAAAACTTTCAATACAATTATGCTATATCTTGATAAAACATGGTGAATAATTGTGTGTTATATAGTCGAAAATATGATATATTAATATTATATTATATGATAAAAGTTTATTTATATGCTTTTAGGGAGATTTTTTATATAAAATGAAAGGGGTGTTTTTTATGTTATCAAGGCAAGAATTAAAAAGAGTATCAAAAGCTCAGTTATCTGGAAACTGGGGAATATGTGCAATTAATATGGCAATATATATTGCGTTGATATTAGTTATATCATTTATAGGATTGCCTTTTGAGCCTTTAACTACTATCATAGTAGCTATAATAGGTTTTTTAGTTGCAGCAGGATTTACATGCATGTTTTTAAAGATTACTAAAGATAAAAAAGTCAAGATGGGAGATATCTTCGTAAATGGAAGAATTTATTTAAGAAGTTTTGGACTTTATATATTAGAATCAATTGCTGTTTATATTTATTCTTTTATAATCACAATTATAGGAGCATTTTTATCATTTGGAGTTTTACTTACTAGTGGAGCAATTGAATATCTATCAAGTAATAACGTTGGAGTAGGAACTGTAATTTCTACTGCTATAACTCTAGTTATTATAGTAATGGTGTTGATGTTGCCAGTTTATATATTGCTATTATACATTTCTCAAGCTGCTTTTTTAATATGTGAAGACAAAGATAATCTGGGTGTATTTAAAGCAATGGGTGCTAGTTTAGATATGATGAAGGGCAATGTACTTAAACTATTTATATTAAATCTTAGCTTTATAGGATGGTATATATTGACTATATTCACTTTAGGAATAGGTTTGTTATGGTTAATTCCATATATAGGAGTTACTAATTGTAATTTCTATAGAGAATTATTAAAAGATAATCCAGATGTAGAAGATATATTGCTAGATAAGGAAAAATCTTATTCTATGTATTAAGATAGTTTTATAGTTAAATAAAATAAAGCTTTATTTAGATATTAAAGTATAAGAATGACAAGACTGTCTTTTACAAGAACTATTTCTTTAAAAGACAGTTTTTGTTGTTAAAAAAATAAATGGTTGACATCACATAGACTACTGTGATAGTTTTTAATTATAATATTGACTATTGTGATAACCATATTTGAGGAGCGATTTTATATGGAAATAAAATTATTTGATTCAGAACTTAAAGTGATGGAAGTTCTATGGGAGATAGGAGAAAGTAAGGCAGGGGAATTAGTAAAAGTTTTAAAGGAAGAGACAGGATGGAATAGAAACACTACGTATACAGTTATAAAAAAATTAGTATCAAAAGGTGCAATAGAAAGAATTGAACCAAACTTTGTTTGTAAACCTTTAATAAGCAAAGAAGAAGTTCAAAAGCATGAAACAGAAAGCTTAATTAATAAAATGTTTGGAGGGTCTTCAGAAAAATTTCTTTCAGCTTTTATTAATAAAGAAAATCTCTCAAGTGATGAGATTACAAAACTTAAACAGATTGTTGAGAAATTAAAGTGAGGTAAGATTAATGTTCACTAAATTATTAGAAATGAGTGTTACTTCTGGAGTTTTAATTTTAATTGTTATTTTTATAAGAGCATGTTTGTTTAAAAAATTGCCTAAAAAGGTATTTGTATTATTATGGCTAGTTGTTCTGTTTAAACTTTTAGTACCAGTAAGTTTAAACTCTAGTTTTAGTATTTATAGCATTATTGAGTCAAATTTTGATGCCCAATTGGGAAATACGTCAGCCGTAAATTATTCAATTAAGAAAAATAATAATTTTATAAGCAAGAAAAATTTTGGAGATTCTAAGGCTTTATTTAATCTTGAGAATTTTACAGCATTGGAAATCTCAAGTATTTTAACGTTTGGAATTTCTATTATTTTTATTATGTTTTTATGCTTTAAGTATATCAGGACGATTAATCTTTTTAAAACTTCGATACATATAAAAAATCATGAATTTATTAAAAAGTGGGCATATGATAATAGGCGTCTTAGAAAATTTTTTGTTTGTATATCTGAATTTACTAAAACACCACTTACGACTGGTATTTTAAAACCAAATATCATTTTGCCAAAACAAATGGACTATAGCAATAACCAAACTCTAAACTTTGTCTTAACTCATGAATTGGTTCATATTAATAGGTTTGACAATATATTGAAGTTGTTTATGCTTGTAGCTCTTGCTGTACATTGGTTTAATCCTTTGGTTTGGGCGATGCTTTTTCTATTGAATAAAGATATAGAATTTAGTTGTGATGAAAAAGTAATGAGTATAGTTGGTGAAGAATATAGAGCTGATTATGCAACTGCGCTTATAAGTTTGGCAGAGGAACATAATACATTTCCAATGACACTTTATAATGGATTTGGAAAGACAAAGATAGAAGAAAGAATAGTCAATGTTATGAAGTTTAAAAAATCAACCTATATTACTTTTTTAGTTTCAGCTGTGTTAATTTGTGGAACTAGTGTTGTTTTCGCAACTGGGAATAAAGAAATTGATGAAGTTGAATCTTTTAATCTAATAGAAAATGAGGAAGGTAATAAAAATGACTTTTCAATAGGAGGTCAATCATTAAACATAGAAGCTAAAAAAAGTGATTCAGATATTTCAGTAACATTATCACAAAAAAGTAATGGAAGACTTGCGTTAAGTGCATCAGAATTATATAAAAAGCAGGAAATTAGTTCAGAGGTTAAGAGTGAAGAAGTTGATTCTAATATATCAAAGTATTCAATTGTAAAAAGAGATTCTGTTTATAATGATATATCTATAATGAAAAGTACGAAGATTTCAGAAGCTACAAAGACTTCAGAAACTAATAAAATACAATATAAAGCTTCTAAAAGTAACTAGATATATTATAAATAAAGATGAGTTGATAATTAGTGATACTATCTTAAAATAATTAAATTTATTTTGAGATAGTATTTTTTATTAAAAAATTTTATAGAAATACTTGACATAATGATGACTATTGTGATAGTCTAAAAGTGTAGTTAATAACTATTGCAATAGTCACTATGAACTACACTACCCAAATAAATCTCTAAGAAAGGAATGTGAGTTATGAAAATAAAAAAATCCCTTATAAGTGCAATGATGGTATCTGCTATGGTACTAGGAGGAACAGGAGCAGTATTTGCAAGTGGAAATGACGATGTATCTAATATTGAGTTATCTAAGTTTAAATCTCTAGTAGAATCAGGGGTAACTGAGCCTGCTGACTTAGAAAAATATGGAGTTGAGTATTATACTTATGAAGAGTATGCTAAGCATATTGAAGAGTTAAAAGCATATGCTAAAGACCATTCAGCAGTTAAAGATGTAAGTTCAAAAGACCTTGAAGATACAATTAAGACTATGGAAAAAGATTTAGAAAAGATAAAAACTGAAGGCTTAAAGATTATGAAACCTATCGTAATAGATAATGAAGATGGGACTCAATTGGCAGTTTCTTTATCTAGAGCTGCTATAGCTGAATAATTAATATTAAGTTTTTTAGTGATAAGTATCAAAAGTAGTTAAAAAACTAAATAAGCGTAATTAAACATAGCAAACAAGAATAAAAAAAGCAATAAATAAACAATAACAAAAGACTTAAAGTCTACATGAAGATAGAGAAGTAAAAAATAAACAAATTAAATAATATAAAAGTAAATCTAGTCAAAGTAAAAGTATTAAACCCAGTTTGTAATGTTAACATTTTTTATATGTATTAATAAATGTTAACATTACTTTTTTTATTTAGAATAGGGATTTTTACTAAAAAACTTTATAGAAATACTTGACATAAAAGTGACTATTGTGATAGTCTAAAAGTGTAGTTAATAACTATTGCAATAGTCATTGGAAGCTACACTACCCAAATAAATCTCTAAGAAAGGAAGATGAGTTATGAAGATAAAAAAATCCCTTATAAGTACAATGATGGCCTCTGCTATAGTATTAGGAGGAACAGGAGCAGTATTTGCAGATGGAAGTAGTGATGTATCTAATATTACATTAGAGAAGTTTGATTCTCTAATAAAATCAGGAATAACTGAGCCTGCTGACTTAGAAAAATATGGAGTTGAGTATTACACTTATGAAGAGTATACTAAGCGTATTGAAGAGTTAAAAGCATATGCTAAAGACACTACACAAGTTAAAGATGTAAGTTCACAAGACCTTGAAAATACAATTAAGAGTATGGAAAAAGATTTAGAAAAGATAAAAAGTGAAGGTTTAAAGATTATGAAACCTATTAGAATAGATAATGGAAATGGATTGATAAGTTTCTGTGGTCGTTAAATAATTAAATGATACAAAAGTAAATTTAGTCAAAGTAAGAAGTATTAATTCAGCTTGTAATGTTAACTTTTTTTAATGTATGTTAAGAAATGTTAACATTACTTTTTTTTGTTTGGAATAATATTGGAAATATTGTGAAAATTCTAAAGAAAGTTAAATGCTAGTTATTAAATTCATTAAAATTTAAAGAAAATATCCAAATGGGTATTTTAAAAGCGGGTTTAAAAAAACCAAGATTATTGGCATGAAAATTGCTTAGTAAATAAAATAAGAACAATATTATAAATTTATGGATTCATATTATTATTTACTATCAATATTTAAACTTTATTGATAATAAATTATATAGTTGATAGCTTCTAAAATGTATCACTAACAAATACACTAAGTTATCAAAAAGGTATTATTTCTAAGGAGGGGAAAGGCATGAAACAATTGCTTACAGGAAATGAGGCAGTAGCACGTGGTGCTTATGAAGCAGGCATATCTTATGCAGCTGCTTATCCAGGAACACCAAGTACTGAAATATTGGAAAATATAGCACTATATAAAGATGACATAATTGCAGAGTGGGCACCAAATGAGAAAGTAGCAGTAGAGTCAGCAATAGGAGCGTCTATTGCAGGAGGTAGGGCTATCGCAGCTATGAAGCATGTTGGAGTAAATGTTGCTGCAGACCCAATATTTACATATGCATATATGGGAGTAAATGGTGCAATGATTATTATATCTGGAGATGACCCTGGAATGCACTCATCACAAAATGAACAAGATAATAGACATTATGCTAAATTTGCAAAGATAGCTATGATAGAACCAAGTAACAGTCAAGAATGCAAGGATATGATAAAGGCTGCTGTTGAGATAAGTGAAAAATATGATACAACAGTTTTATTTAGAATGGTGACGAGAATATGTCATAGTAAAGGAATTGTCGAGTTAGGAGAAAAAGAAGAAACAGTTGTAAAAAAATATGAAAGAAATCTTTCTAAGTTTGATGCTATTCCAGCAACTTCAAGAGCATTGAGAATTAAACTTGAAGATAGATTAAAAAAGCTTGAAGAGTTTTCTAATGAAACTGACTTAAACTTTATAGAATGGAATGATAAGAAAATAGGCGTGATAACTTCAGGAGCTTCCTATGAGTATGCTAAAGATGTGTTTGGAGATACTGTATCATATTTAAAATTAGGATTTACATATCCTCTTCCAACAAAGAAGATAAGAGATTTTGCAGAACAAGTAGAAACTGTTTGTGTAATTGAAGAATTAGAACCTTATATAGAAGAACATCTTAAAGAAAATAACATACCATGTATTGGAAAAGAAAAGATACCTAATATAGGTGAGTTAAATCCAGATATTATAGCGCAATCAATTTTAGGAGAAAAAAGAAAATTAATAGAATATAGCCAAGAAAAAATAGTTGGTAGGCCTCCAACATTATGTGCAGGATGTCCACACAGAGGATTTTTCTATGAACTAGGAAAGGTTAAAAATGTACTTATAAGTGGAGATATAGGATGTTATGGTTTAGGAGGAGCAGAGCCTTTAAATGCTAAAGATACTTGTATATGTATGGGAGGAGGGCCAGGTGTAGCTCATGGAGCGCAAAAGATATTTACTAAAAATAATATTAACATGAGAACTATATCTACAATAGGAGATTCAACATTCTTCCATACAGGAATAAATGGTCTAATAGATATAATCTACAACAAAAGTAATACTGTAACATGTATTCTTGATAATAGAATTACTGGAATGACTGGTCATCAAGAAAATCCTGGAACTGGATTTTCATTACAAGGTGATGTTACTGAAATGATGGACATTGAGACTATAGTAAAAGCTTTGGGTTGTAAAAACGTAAAAGTAGTTAATCCTAACATGTTGAATGAAGTTAAAGAAGCGTTAAATTGGGCTTTGTCAATTGATGAACCTTCAGTAATAATCACTAGATGGCCATGTGCATTAAAAAAATTTACAGAAGATGATAAGCAAAGATTTGACCTTACACCATCAATTTGTAGCGTAGATGATGAGAAGTGTATTGGATGTAAGAAATGTCTTACAACGGGATGTCCTGCTTTGAGATTTGATAAATCTAAAAAGAAATCAAGTATAAATCAAGCTCAATGTGTAGGTTGTAAAGTATGTGCACAAGTATGTCCAGTAAATGCTATAAAAAAGGTTGGTGAAAAATAATGAAAAAGGTTAAAAATGTATTGCTATCAGGAGTAGGAGGTCAAGGTACTGTTTTAGCAAGTAAAATACTTTCTGCAGGGCTTATAGATGCTGGATATGATGTTAAGATGTCAGAAGTTCATGGTATGGCTCAAAGGGGTGGAAGCGTAACAACACAAGTTAGATATGGAGAAAAAGTACATTCTCCTATACTTGGAAAAGGAGATGTTGATGTATTAGTTTCATTTGAGACTATGGAGGCTTTAAGATATCTTGATTTCCTTAAACCTGATGGCAAATTAGTAGTAAATGATTATGAAATGCCTTCAGCACCAATTTTAACAGGAAGAGTGGATTATCCTGAAAATATAATAGACGATATTAAAGTAAAAGTGGATGTAACAGTGATAAAGGCAGTTGATATTGCCAGAGGTCTTGGAAATGAGAAGGTGATGAATGTAGTACTTTTAGGAGCATTGATTAAGGCTTTACAGCTAGAAAATGACATAGATTGGGAAAAGATAGTGTCACAACAGGTTAAGCCTAAGTTTATAGAAATTAATATAAAAGCTTTAAGAGAAGGAATGAATGTTTAGAAAATAAAAATTACAGATAAAAAACTATATAAAGAGTTAGAAAAAATAATTATATATAATATACAAAGGGTTAGGAATGAATACCTAAATAAGCAATATTTAATAAATATATTTATATAGAGATAACAATAAAATAAATACTTGAAAGGAAGGAGAGCTATTTAGATTATTAAATAGTATTTATAATATGAAAAAAGGCGATTTTATATGGAGTGGAGTTCTTATTTGTCTTATTGCTATTTTAGTGATACCAAGTAGTAGAGCGGTATTTATGGAAGCAACAGGTGCACATCCATATATTGGAGGTTTTTTCAAGTTTGCTGTGTTAGCAACAATGGGAGACTTACTTGGTGCTAGAATTTTGCATAAAGACTGGAAAATACCAGTAGGAATTTTTTACAGAGCTGTAGTTTGGGGAATTATAGGTGTAATTACAACATATGCTATGTCAATTTACTCAGCAGGTGTAAGGCAAGCACAAGTAGATGGTATGCTTCCATTTGAAGGAATAGCTTTTGCAAATGCTCTATTTAAGAGTGCAACTATGAATATATTAATGTCACCAACTGTATTTTTATTCCATAAGGTTATGGATTGTCTTATAGATAAAAAATACGAAGTTGGAAAGGGCGTTAAGGTAGCTCTTAAAGATGTAGTAAATGTTGTAGACTGGAATGCCTATCTTGGTTTTAGTGTTTTGAAAACTATACCATTTTTCTGGATACCATGTCATACAATTGTATTCTTATTCCCTGCTGAATATAGAGTAATTGCCTCTGCTTTTGCATCTATAGCTCTAGGATTAATTTTAGCATTAGCCAATAAATCTAAAGCTGTAAATTAATATTATTAATAAAGTTAGAATTGTTAAGTTAAAATTATTGATTGCTGTTTTTAAGAAGCTTAAAATCCCCCATTTAAGAGTTTTAAAGTTCTAAAATAATAAGTTATAACTACAAAAAATGGCTGTTGGGACTATTATGATTATAGGTTAAAAAAACTTATAACATATATTAGTTTATAACAGCCATTTTTTATGTTAAGTTAATAGGTTAGTTAAAATCTAAATTAGAGGATTTAAAGAAGCTATTCTAGTTGTAGCTACATAAACCCTAGATATTTCATACCATGTCTTAAAGTCAACTACTCCAGTTTGAGGTAAACCAAAAATTCCTTGGAATATTTTAACAGAGTTTTCTGTATCTGTTCCATATATGCCATCCTCTCTCACTTTTGGTATAGCGGGATAAGAATTAGATATAGCATTTAACTGGTTTTGTATAGTTCTAACATATTGTCCAGAAGAACCAACTTGTAGTGTAGTTCCTGGAAATGATACTGGTACACCACTAACTACAGGAGCTTTTTCAAATATTATTTCATCTCCGTAGAAATATCTTAGGATTGCCTCATAATCGTATCCTTGGTCACCTAGGTCTTTACTACCCCATTGAGTCATTTGATCAGGACATTGAGATTTTTGACCATCACAATATTGAGCTAATAATGGCTGTCTTGATGTAGGAGGTCTTTTTATAAATGTATTAAATATAGCATCTACAGCCACATTAATTGGTTCAAATAGGTTTCTATTATTTATAAATTTATGGTCATATGCTGTTGATGAGGTAATTGTAAAATTATATCCTTTGTTTCTGTACCATTCAGTAAAGACTCTATTTAAAGTAAATGATATTATAGCTATTACATTTGCGTAGATTGTCTGCTCAGGCCAAGTTGAATATATTTCAGATGAAGCTATGTTTTTAATGTACTCTTTAAATGGAATCCAATAATTCGCGGCTGATGTATTTTCTGGCAAACCATCATGAACTACTATAAATTCAGGTACTACAGGGTTATCTAATACAACGAAACCAGTAGGCGGTGGCAATGGTTTTAAGTTACTTTCTGGAATTTTAGGAGGATAAGTACCATATAAAGTATGTTCTCCTATATCAAAAATCAACTCACTTTGTCTTGAGAAGGAACGCTTACTTCTTGTTCTAGGAAACATGGGAACTCCTTGTCTCGCTTCAATTGTAGCTAGTAATTGTGTCCCTTCTATGACAACTGTTTCATATCCATCTGCTATAGCTTCTACTATATACTGGCTATAAGGCCTAACATCAGATGGTTGTAGAGAGTAATCTACATCTGGTGCTGGTAATACTAATCCAGTCACTTGACCAGATTCATTACTTACTAGGTTTTGGTATAAAGTGGATGAGCTTTGGCTACCATTAGACATTGAATATATGTTTACTGTTGCATTTTGAATGGGTCTATTGTTAGTAGCATCAATTATACTTACTGTTAAGAAACCATCTTGCATCAAATCACCCTTTCTTTAAATGAATTTAGTTCCCTTATATTTCAAGATATGAATATAGCTTGAGATTTGTTAAATAATATAGATATAAATTTAAATTTTTTTGAGTGTTTTTAACTTATTTAATGATAAAGAGTTTAGTATATAAATTTGAGTGTAGAAAAATTTAAAATAAAAGCTGAAATAAAATAAATTAAAAGTAAGTGTATATTTAAAACACAAATAAACTAAAAATAAGAAGTAATTATAAAACATAAATGAATTAAAAACTTTGAAAGGAAAATTACCTATGAAGCTGGATTTATTTTTATTGGCAGTAGTACCTATATTAATAGGTATGTTTTGGATAAGATCTAAAGATAAATATTGTAGAGAACCGTTAATCCATTTAATTAAATTTTTTATGATAGGTGCTTTTTTAAGTGTTATAATTATTCTTTTAGAAAATCTATTAATGAAATTTAATGTATTTGAAGGATATTCAGAATTATTATATGTATCATTTATAGTTGCAGGTCTTGTGGAAGAAGGTGTAAAAGCTTTAATACTAATCCCTTCATTGATTAAAGAAAAGCATTTTACTGAAAAACTAGATGGTATTATTTATTCTGTATTTTTATCTTTAGGATTTGCAACAATTGAAAATATAGTTTATATTTTCTCTGAAAGTAGAAATTTAGCACTACAGGTTGGTATTAATAGAGCAGTTATCTCCATTCCAGCACATGTAATGTTTGCTATTACTATGGGATATTATATTTCTAAGTATAAGTTTGAGGGGAATGAAAGTAAGAAACGTGAATACTTATTTATGGCTGTATTAATTCCGATTTTATTACATGGAGTTTTTGATTTTATATTGATGATAGAATATAGATGGGCTATTATATTATTTATAGTTTATGTAATAATTTTGTGGAAGATAAATCTCGATAAACTTGAAAAATATATGAATAACTCTAAAAAAGTGTTTTTTGGAAACTTAAAGAAAAAGAAAAGAAAATAAATGACGAACAAGCAAAGCAGATAAAAAGGGGGATTATAAATTTGGCAAATTTACCAAAAGAATTTTTAGAAGATATTAGAGAAATACTACAAGATGAATATGATGATTTTATAAAAAGTTATGATGAAGAAAAGACTACTGGTCTTAGAATAAATACATTAAAAATTGACAAAGAAAAATTGTTGAATTTAGATTTATTTGATTTATATCAGATGCCATGGGCAGATGAAGGTTTTTATTATGATGATAAAATTAATAGACCTGGTAGAAATCCATTACATGAGTCTGGAGCATATTATTTGCAAGAGCCTTCTGCAATGAGTGTAATACCAAAAGCAGATATTAAAGAAGGAGATAAGGTACTTGATATGTGTGCTGCACCTGGTGGTAAGTCTACATATATATTATCTAAATTAAACAACACAGGTTTATTGGTTTCTAATGAGATTAATGCGAGTAGAATTAAAGCTCTAGGAGAAAACTTAGAACGATTTGGGGCAAGAAATTGTATTATAACAAATACTGATTCTAATAGCTTAAGAAAGACATTTAATGGGTATTTTGATAAGGTGATTATAGATGCACCTTGTTCTGGTCAAGGAATGTTTAGAAAAGATGAAGTGGCCATCTTAGATTGGAGTCATGCAAAAGTACTTGAATGCCAATCTATTCAAAAAGAGATTATAAGAGATGGATATAAAATGTTAAAGAAAGATGGTATTTTAATTTACTCAACATGTACTTTTTCAAAAGAGGAAAATGAACATGTTATAAATGAGTTTATCAGTGAACATCCACATGCAGAACTTGTTGAGATGGAAAGGCTATGGCCTCATAAAATAAAGGGAGAAGGTCATTTTGTAGCCAAGATAAAAAAATTAGAAGAAGAAGAAAGTAATGTAAAAGAATTAAAAATAAAAAATTTAGATAAAGAAATAAAGGATTATAGGGAGTTTGAAAAGAAATTTTTAAAGACTGATTTTTATAGCAATAAAAAAAATAAATTTTATTTAAGAGGGGAAAACTTGTACCTACTTCCTGAAATATATCCAGATACAAAAAAACTAAAAGTATTGAGATACGGTTTGCATTTAGGGGTTTTAAAGAAGAATAGATTTGAGCCTTCTCATGCATTATCTCATTACTTAAAAGTTGAAGATGTAAAAAACGTTGAAAACTTTAGTGTACAAAGCGAATCAATTCTTAAATATTTAAAAGGGGATGTTATAAATTCTAATGAAAGTAGAGGGTGGGTTTTGGTCTCGGTTGAAGATATACCTTTAGGTTGGGGAAAAGAATCTGCTGGAGTAATTAAGAATCATTACCCTAAAGGTCTTAGAAAAGTATTTTAAACTATTAGAAAAAAGAAGTATAATATTTATATTGTAAGTTTATGGTAGATTAGTTTTGCTGTAGATTGACTTAATATTGAACACAGAGGAGACGATTTTAGTGGGTGAAGCAGTTAAAAAAGAAGTTGTAGAATGGATAAAAGTGATTGTCATAGCTCTTGTTTTGGCATTTGCAATAACGCGTTTTATAGTGCCAACAATAGTTAAAGGAGAATCAATGTATCCTACACTTGTAGAACGCGATTATTTGATAGTCAATAGAATTGCGTACAAAGTAGGAGAGCCAAAATACAAAGATATAATAGTATTCAAAACCGACTTAACAGAAGAAAATGGAAAGAAAAAGGATTTAGTAAAAAGAGTTATCGGGGTTCCTGGTGACCATGTAAAGATAAAAGACTCCAAGGTATATGTAAATGATAAATTGTTAGATGAGGCTTCCTATATACATAATAATCGTACTGATGGAGATATTGATATCGTAGTTCCAGAAGGAAAATTATTTGCGATGGGAGACAATAGAGAAAGAAGTTTAGATAGTAGATACGATGAGGTTGGATTGGTCGACGAGCACACCGTTTTAGGAAAAGTTCTAGTCAGATTGTATCCATTTTCTAAGATAGGGACTATTGACTAAACATTATAAATATAAAATTTGGAGCAATCGCTGATTAACTGAAATCACCAGACCATACACAATAGTTGTCTATATAAAAAAGACAACACCTTATTTAGTAGACTTATCTAAAAGATAGTGTTTAAAAGTAGCATTATCAATAAAGATAATATAACTATAAAGGAGAATTTGTGAATGAATGAAACTATTAAAGAAGAGATTGTAGAGTGGATAAAAATAATTATTACTGCACTTTTTTTGGCATTTATTATAACTCGCTTTATAAAACCAACATTAGTAAATGGAGAATCAATGTACCCAACACTTAAACCACACGATTACTTAGTGGCAAATAGAATGACATATAAATTATCAGAACCAAAATGTGGAGATATAATGATATTTAAGACTGATTTGTTGCAAGATAATGGAAGAAAAAAAGAGCTAGTAAAAAGGGTTATAGGTGTACCAGGGGACCATTTAAAAATTAAAGATTCTAAGGTTTATATAAATGGTAAGTTATTAAATGAAGTTTCATATATACATGATAATTATACTGAAGGCGATATTGATATGGTGATTCCTCAAGGTAAAGTATTTGCTATGGGAGATAATAGAGAAGTAAGTTTAGATAGTAGGTATAAAGAAGTGGGATTAGTGGATGAACAGAATATTAAAGGAAAAGTTATTGTAAGAGTGTTTCCTTTTACACAAATAGGTATTTTTGAGTAGGTGATTTGTATGGCAGTTGGTGTGGCATCTTTATTGTTTAATATTGAAGATGCTTTAAAGCTTTGTGAAGGTACAAAGGAAATAACTCATTTGGAAATTGGTATTGATAATATATCTGAATGTAGTGAGTTATGTAAATATAAGCAGAGAATTTCTAAACTAGGGTTGTCTATAGGAATACACTTACCTATGGAATTAAACACTTGTGAAAATATAGAATATATACGAGATTCGTGGATAAGTTTTATTGAGACGATAGAATTAGAGCTAAAAGGATTTGATATAAGGTACTTTAATCTTCATTTGGGTTATATTATGACAAATAGACTTAAAAAGAATAGGGACAAGTATTTAGATAATAGTGTAGATTTTTTAAATAAGATAAATACAGATTCATATATTTGTATAGAGAATACTTATTCAAAAGGTGGGGATTTTTCAAATATTGGAAATATATCCTATGATTTTGAATATATATTTAAGAGGATTAAAAATTCTAAGATTTGTTTTTGTTACGATACTGGACACTGTTTAATTGATGAGGATGATTATTTAAATAACTTGAAAGATAAGATAAAATTGATACACTTAAGTGATAATGATGGTATCAATGATATACATGTTGGTATAGGAAGAGGTATTTTATCTGAAGAGAGTGTTAAAGAGGTTTTAAAATTAGATGCAGAATATTTAGTATTAGAAATAAATTATGAAGACATTGAAGATACTATAAGTAAATTGAATCATATTGTAGGAGAGGGTTAAATACCTCTCTTTATCTTGTTGATATGCCTCGTTGATTAAAATGTATATTCATCAAAAGGAAGGAGATGTTGAAGTGAAGAAAATAAATTTAAAAATAGACGGAAGAAATAAGGAGTATTCATTAGACGAAAATTCTTTGGGAATTAGACTAGGAGATATAGCAAAAGAGTTTTGCGATGAACATAAAGGATATATAACACTTGCAGTTGTAGATAATAAACTGAAAGAGCTAAATTGTAGAGTGAATAAGGATTGTGAGATAGAGTTTTTAGATACTACAAATGAAGATGGAGAAAGAGTTTACTTTAGAGTCATGTCATTTGTGTTTGTGATGGCTTGCAGAGAGATATTTTGGGACAGCAGAGTTACAATAGAACATTCACTATCTGGTGGACTATATTGTGAAGTTCATATAGAGAGAAAACTTAAAGAAGTTGATATTGAAAATATAAAAAATAAAATGCAAGAGATAATAAATAATGACTACATTATAGAAAAAATAGAAGTTACGAGGGATGAAGCTATTTCTATATTTGAAAATAATGAGATGTATGAAAAAGCAGAGCTTTTGAAATACAAGGAATATGATAGCGCTAAAGTATATAAATGTAGAAACTATATAGACCATTTTTATGGATATATGTTGCCATCAACTGGTTATATAAAATCGTTTGATATCATACTTTACAATGGAGGTATTATAATTTTAGGTCCTAGTGAAGAAGATAAGACTCTTCCTATGAAATTTATACCTCAACCTAAGCTATCAAATGTATATTATGAAGCAGAAGAATGGTCAAGACTCATGGGAATTGATAAGGTAGTATCACTTAACAGAATAATAGAAAATAATGAATATGGAGATATAATAAGAACATTTGAAGCATTACATGAAAAGAAACTATCTCAAATAGCAGATATGATAAAAGATAACAATAAGAGAGTAGTTTTAATAGCAGCTCCATCCTCATCTGGAAAAACAAGCTTTGCTCATAGACTATCAATACATCTTAGAGTAAATAACTTAAATCCGATTTCAATATCTTTAGATGATTATTTTATAGATAGAGAACATACTCCTTTAGATGAATATGGAAACTATGATTTTGAGTCAATTTATGCTATAGATTTAGAGAGATTCAACTTAGATTTAAATAAACTTTTAGCAGGTGAAGAAATTGAGGATATAAGGTTTAACTTTAAAGCTGGAGCAAGGGAGTATACTGGCAAAAAGATAAAGATAGACTCAAATCAACCAATTATATTAGAAGGTATACATGGGCTAAATCCTATTTTAACAGCATCTATACCAGATGAAGATAAATTTAAGATATACATAAGTGCCCTTACTCAAATAAATTTAGATGACCATAATAGAATTCCTACTGCTGATTTGAGAATGATAAGAAGAATTGTTAGAGATTATAATTTTAGAGGATATAGTGCTGATAATACTATTTTGCAATGGGCATCAGTTAGAAGAGGAGAAAAGAAAAACATATTCCCTTATCAAGATGAAGCAGATGCTATATTTAATTCCGCTTGTGTGTATGAATTAGCGGTTTTAAAGCGATTTGCTAAGCCTCTATTGGAAGAAATAGATGAAGATAATCCTGCTTATATTGAAGCTACTAGACTATTAAAGTTTTTACAGTACTTTGTTGAACTAGATGATATTTCTGATATACCAGGAACTTCAATCCTTAGGGAATTTATTGGAGGAAGTAAAATAGTTGATTAACATGTATTATTGATTATTTTATTGTACTCATATTGAACTAAATATTTTTTTAGAGATACTGAATAATCTATGGTTTGTATTTTAAATAATATTGATGGAGTATTAAAGTGAAAATTCTATTTAGTTATCAAAAATTCTTTGTTTTGTGAGAATTAGTATAGATAATAAATACTGTTTAACTTTAATACTCCTTTTATAATATTATGATATTTTTTGTAATATGTTTGAAAAATAAAGTTAAGTTTGTAAAAAATAGTTTTAAAGTATAATTTTTTTTAACACTGTTTTATTATAGTATAAACTTGTGCTAAAATAGAGTATATAACATAAGATGATGAGGTGCATATGAATACGTTAGATGAGACATTATTAAAAGAAATTATAAGTTCTAATAAAAAATATACAAATTATGGACAAGTTGCTAGTTACATACCAGAATTAAAAAATGCTCGTAGAAATGATTTAGGAATTTGTATTATAGATAGTGAAAATAACCTTTATAGTGCTGGAAATTGTAGCACGAAATTTACTATACAAAGCATTTCAAAACCAATTGTGCTTGCAATGGCACTTATGGACAATGACTGGGAAGACGTTTTTTCAAATGTTGGAATGGAGCCAAGTGGAGACCCATTTAATTCTATAATGAAACTTGAGATTAATGATACTAAAAAGCCTTGTAACCCAATGATAAATGCAGGAGCAATAGTTACCACTTCTCTTATAAATGGGAGCTGTTTGGAAGAAAAAGAAGAAAGAATGCTTAGTTTTTTTAGAAAGTTGGCAAAAAATGATAATATAGGAATAAATTATGATGTCTATAAGTCTGAAAAAATGACTGGAGATAGAAATAGAGCTATGGCTTATCTGTTAAAAAGTGATGGATTTATCAGAGGTAATGTAGAAGATGTTTTAGACCTTTACTTTAAACAATGCTCAATTGAAGTGGATTCTATAGATTTAGCGAGAATTGGTATAAATCTTGCTAATTATGGAGTAGATATAGAAAATGGAGAGCATTTAATGAGTGAAATGGTATCTAGAATTGTCAAAACCTTTATGATGACTTGTGGAATGTATGATGCTTCTGGGGAATTTGCTATTAAAGTTGGAATTCCTGCAAAATCTGGAGTTGGGGGTGGTATAATGGCTTCTGTGCCAGGACGTATGGGTATTGGTGTTTATGGACCTGCACTTGACAAAAAAGGTAACAGTGTCGCAGGAGTTAAAGTTTTAGAGGAGTTGTCAAATAAACTCAGATTAAATATTTTTTAAAATTTTAAGAAAGGATTTTTTTGACAACAACATATAATTTAATATATAATTAAATTGTAAAGAAATATGAATTAAATAAATTTTTTAGGAGGGGTCAATGAAAGAGGTATTGGTATTACGAGATTTGGAGTGCATAAAGGCTATTGCACATCCACGTAGAATAGATATTCTAAAAGCATTTGACAAATCGCCATTGTCAGCAAAACAATTATCTCAATTATTGGAAGAACCTCATGCAAAAATAAACTACCACATAAAAATGTTATACAAAGTTGGTATTTTAGAATTAGTTGAGGAAAAAATAAAGTCGGGGATTGTGGAAAAATATTATTATCCAAGTGCAAAAAATGTGGTTATAGGGAACAGGATACTTAATTTTTCTTTAGACAATGGGGAAGAAAAAGAAGAATTGTACATATCAAGATTTGAAAATATGAGTGAAGTTTTTTATAAAGCAGCAGAGGAAGATGTTTTAGAAAATGAAAATATAGTTGATTATCATGATATTTCTCTTACTCATGATGAATTAGTTGAACTTAATGACACTATGAAATCAAAGATAGATGAAATTTTAAATAAAAGACAAGACAGCGTTGAAGGTTCTAAGTATGATATAGCTATGGTTGTAGTTCCTACAGTTGAAGAAGAATGTCCTAATTAGAATCATTAATTATGTATTAATTATAAAACATAAGATTAGAGATTGAACATCAGAATTTACTTAATAATCAAAAAATACTTTTGAGCATGAGTAAAATAATGATTTTTAGTCTCTATTTTTTTATGCTATTAGAGTGAATAAATATGCTCTTTGAAATTTATCAAAATGGGTATAATTAAACTATAAATATTAAAATTTATAATTAATCTATACGAAATTAATTATAGTTATACTAAAATTAATACTTAATTATTAAAAGTTCAAAAATTAAAATTATATACAAATAAAAGGAGATTAATATGATTAAATTAGGAACACATATTTCAATAGCAAAAGGATTTGCAAAGGCAGCTGAAACAGCTGTGTATATTGGTGCAAATACATTTCAATTTTTTAGTAGAAACCCAAGAGGAGGAAATGCTAAAGAATTTGATGAAAAAGATATAGCTAAATTTCAAGAGATTAGAAAAGCAAACAATTTTGCACCATTACTTGCACATGCTCCATATACTATGAATCTAGGTGGAGTGAAGGATGATGTTTATGAATTCGCAACACGAGTAATAGATGAAGACATAAGAAGAATGGACTCACTAGGTATAGAATACATGTGTTTTCACCCTGGAAGTCATGTAGGCGGTGGAGTAGACTTTGGTATAGATAGAATAGTAAAAGGGCTAAACAATGCTATTAAAGGAGATGAAAATATAACTATACTCCTTGAAACAATGTCAGGAAAGGGAACTGAAATAGGATTTAGTTTTGAGCAGTTGAAGAGCATAATAGATAATATCGAACATAAAGAAAGAATAGGTGTGTGTCTTGATACATGTCATATTTTTTCAGCTGGTTATGATATAGTTAATGATTTGGATGGAGTTTTAGAGGAATTCGACAAGGTTATAGGTATAGATAGATTAAAAACTATACATCTAAATGATAGTATGATGCCATTTGGAGATAAAAAAGATAGACATGCTGCAATAGGTGAAGGTAAGATAGGACTAAAAGCTTTAACTGATTTTATGGAACATCCAAGCATTAAAGATTTGCCATTTTTCTTAGAAACACCTTTTGATGATGAAGGTCATAAGAGAGAGATTAAGATGATTAAAGAAATTTTATCTAGTAAATAATATTTTGATGTGATGTAGGTAGTATTTTAATGTGATGTAGGTAGTATTTTAATGTGATGTAGATAGTATTTTGATTTGATATAAATAATATTTTGATGCTATGTAGATTAAATTTAGATTAGAAGTTAGTGAAATATAGATTGGTATATTATGAAGCATATTAAATGAAATTTTGATTTAATATAAAAGAGTATATTATAAACTATATAAATGAACTTGATAATATGTGTATATATTGTGAATAGTATATAAATAGATTGCAAAAATTCTCATAATTTGTTGTATAATTAAAAGTAACATATTGATAATGTGTAAAATTAATTAAAAGTTAGGTGGGGAAGGTTATGAGAAATTTAGGCAAAACTAGTATGAAGATAAAAAGAGTCGGTTTTGGGGGAATTCCAATACAAAGAATTACACAAGAAGATACTAATTTAGTTATAAATGAGCTAGAAAAACAAGGCATAAACTTTATTGATAGCGCGAGGGGATATACAATAAGTGAAGAAGCGATTGGAATTGCTATAGAAGGAAAAAGAGATAAATTTTTTCTAGCTACTAAAAGTATGTCTAGAGATTATGATTCAATGAAGAGAGATGTGGAAATAAGTTTAAATAACTTTAAAACTGATTTTATAGATTTATATCAATTCCACAATGTTAAAGAAGAAGAGTATGACAATCTTTTTAAAGGTAAAACAGCTTATAATGCTCTTTTAGAAGCAAAAGAACAAGGTAAGATAAAACATATTGGTATAACTAGTCATAACTTAAATACTATAGAAAAAGCTTTAGAAAGTGGCAAATTTGATACTATACAGTTTCCTTACAATATAGTTGAAGGACAAGCAGACGAGGTATTTAAGAAAGCTCATGAAAAAGGAATTGGTATAATAGTAATGAAACCTTTAGCTGGTGGAGCTTTAGATAATGCTACATTGGCTATTAAATATATATTGTCTAAGGACCATATAGATGTGGTTATACCAGGAATGGATAGTGTTGAGCAAGTTAGACAAAATGTCGCTGTGCTTGAAAATCTTGTATTAGATGAGAATGATGAGAAAGCAATTGAAGAAATAAGAAATTCTCTAGGTAAAAAATTCTGTAGAAGATGTGAATATTGTATGCCTTGTGCTGTTGGAATAAATATACCTTTAAGCTTCTTATGTGAAGGATATTACACTAGATATGGATTAGAGGAGTGGGCTAAGGAAAAATACGAGGTTATGGATGTTAAACCTACTGAATGTATTGACTGTGGGCTTTGTGAGAGTCGATGTCCATATGAACTTCCTATAAGAGAAATGCTAAAGACTGTTGTTGAAAAGTTAGGATAGATTTTACTTATTGAAATCGGTGTAATGTAGAATAATTTGTGCTTCAAGATTAATAAAAAGCTTCTTTATGGCAATGATTTAAATATAATCAAATGTCATAAAGAAGCTTTTTTATGAATACTTTAGAAAACAATTAGTCAAATAAATTATACCATATGGAGAATTTATAAAATCTAGAGATATATTACAAGAGATGTTAGAGCAAGAAATGGCATTAGAACTAGGTTATGAAAATGGTGACAACCATAATAAGAATACAAGTAACAGAAGAAATGGATATAGCAAAAAACTATAAAGTCACAATTTGGAGATTTACAACTAGATGTTCCAAGAGGCAGAGATAATTACTTTAATCTAATAGTCGTTCCTAAAAACATTAGAGATACCTCAGGAATCGAAGGAAAAATAATATCACTTTATGCAAGAGGTATGTCAACAAGAGATATACATGACTAAATATTAGATTTATGTGGTATAGAAATTTCAACTGATAATACAGCAAATGTTGTAATTCAAGAACTAAAGAATGGCAAAATAGACCCCTTAAACAAGTTTATCCTTTTGTATTTATGGATGCAATTCATTATAAAGTAAGATATGATGGAAAAATAAAAAATAAAGCTGCATATGTGATTTTAGGAGTAAATAAGGATGGTTTCAAAGATATTTTAGGAATATGGATAGGTGAAAACGAAAAATCAAAGTTTTGGTATAGTGTTTTAACGGATTCAAAAAATAGAGAAGTTAAAGATGTACTGATTTTCAGTTTTGATGGATTAAATGGCTTTAAAGAGGCGATAGTTGCAAGTTATCCTAATTCTGTAATACAAAAATGTATAATCCATCAGATAAGAAACACTTTTAAATATATTTCATACAAAGATTCAAAATAATTAATAAGTGATTTTAAATCTGTATATAAGGCAGTTAATGAACAAGAAGCTTCGTCAACTTTAGATAAAATAGATGAAAAAGGTGGTAAGCAGTATCCTTAAGCAATTAAAATTTGGAGAAATAACTGGGATGGTATATACAATCAGTTATCCATATTTTTTGATAATAGAATATAATTTTTAAAAATCATATTCTAAAAATTTGCCATAGTAGATATGGTTTCCAAAAATATTTAGGAATATCCAAATATATATATTTTACAATTTATTAAAATAAAATTCATATATTGGGAAACATTAATAGTAAATAAACAATTGTGCTATAAAGCGAAAATTATCTTTAGAAGCACAAATTAATTTACAATTTCGTTTAAAATCAGTGATTATTCAAAAGATCTTACATTTATATTTAAAAATGACGAAAATATTATTCAAAAAAATAATGAACTTGAAAGATAGTCAATTTTCTTATAAAATAAATAGGCACAGATTAAGAGAGTATACAGTATCTACTTTCTTAATCTGTATAAAAAAATATTTAGATATATAAAATAACTACTATTTTAGTGTTAATACTAATTAGACTTTATTTCATATTTTCGTTTTTATCCATATAAATGCTTACTATCCCACTCTTTATGTCTTGTTTAAAATTGTAAACTAAAGCTTTGAAAATTCGATCTCTAGAATAAAATCTTACTATATCATATTTCTTGTCAAGAGTTTCAGTATGTGAGGAATTTTTTATTGTAAAACTAACCTTTGCATCTTTTTTAAAAACCAATTTCCATTTTTATGCATATCTACATAGTATCCAATATCAGTGTATTTTCGAATATCTGAACGCTTACACTGTTTCGTAATAGTATCTGATGATTTATATTCTACAAAGTCAATCTCACATTTTTCCATACAAAATTCCTCATTTGTTATATTTTTTCAAGAATAGTCAAGAAATCTCCCTATTAAAGATACAGATTATTATTTTTGGTAGTTTATCACACTTGCAAAATAAAAATAGTTTATTTTACCATAATCCTGTGAACGCTTAATTTACAAAATATAAAATGAACAGATTGAAATTTAATAATATTACAGTTCGGAGAAAACAGTGTTTAATCATATATAAGATAGAGTGCATATGTGTAAAAATGGAGTATAGGTAATTAGATGCTATAGTTGCTTTTTACTTTAATCTTTTTTACTTCTTTAAATCTTTATACAATTCTTTGGCTAAGTTTTACATTATAGATTATAGAAGTTTTTATTCTTAAATAATTTAGAGAAAGATTTCATTTGTTCCATATAACAAGCTTAAGTAATTTTTTCAAATTCTTTATGGAATATATTATTCTCAAATATCTCATAATCATTCTTCACAGCCTATTTTTTATTATTCCTTATATATACAACTATATAACCTTTTTATTTAAATTACACATATTACATAGAATTTTTGGTAATAATATAGCTTTACTATAATTAAAAATAGAATAATTTTTCAAATTTTTTATCTAAAGCTATACACAAAATAAGTGCTAGTCTTGCTGTTGGATTGAACTTTCCTGTTTCTATTGAACTAATAGTGTTCCTTGACACACCAACTAATTCAGCTAATTGGCTCTGAGATAAATTTATTTCTTCTCTAGCTGCTTTTAAGTTATTTTTTAATACTAATTCTTTTTTCATTTGACTACCTCAATGATAATAGTACAAAATTAATTAATGAAAAAATAGTACCGATTGTACCTATAATTCCAACAATAATATAAGATTTTTTATGTGTAAATGGATATTTTGAAATAGTCTCAGCAGCTAAAAATGCCCAAAATAATGAAGATGCAGCATAACTTTCTTGTCCTACATAAGCATTGAATAGAATGATAAAAACGTATATACAACAGAATACAAAATATCCTACAGATCTTCCTTTATTTTGTATATATTTTATACCTTCATCATTATTTGATTGGCGGCTCTTTTTTAAAATTTCCTCTTTATTCATTTAATAAACCTCCTTTTATATATGCCAAGTTTACTTGGTATTAATATTATTATAGCATGACAAGTTTTATTGTCAAGACTGAAAATAAATTAAAATATAGATTAAGATATTAAGTGTTTGAAGAAGAAAGGAATTAGTAGATAGACATCTATTTACTAGTACAATTTAATCAGAAGGTATAAAAATTATAGTATTTTACTAATTTATGTTAAATGATAAAATAAATTATATTAAAAAAATATTATAATTTTGTTATTTTAAATAACAAAATTATAAATTTAATAGCAATAATTTTTTGAAATATATATTAATAACATAAAATAATAAATTTTATTATAAATTTTATTGTAAAGTTTGTGTACTATTATGTATAAAAATAAGTGTTGAAATTAGGAAAAACACCTAATATACTAATAATAAATAGAAAATTAATAAAATATATATTATTCATAAACATAAATTAATCCCATATCACATTTGCAAATGTCAAAAAATCATTAATACTTTTTAAAAAGTAATCTACATGTATGATTTATCTCAATTATAATTCAACTTTATGTAACTGCAATTATTAATTAAAATGGAAGTGATAATTATTAAAAATAATAAAATCTTAAAAATGAAGCGAATAATAAAATTAATATTAGATACTGATAAAAAATTTATTTTTATCAGCTTGATTTCTTCAATAATACTATCAATTCTACCATTGTTATCTCTTAATTTAATGCAAGAAATTATAAATTCTTTGCAAATAAGTAATAAAAATATTGAAAAAATATTTGTTATTGTATTTTTATATTTATTTGTAAACTTTTTACTCTTAATAATAGAAACATTTATAGGTTATTATAAAAACAAATTTGAATTAGAGTTCAATTTATGTTTAGATAACTTAATTTTAGAGAAGGCATCTAATCTTTCTTTAAAAGATTTTGAGGATAGTGATGTGTATGATAGATTTAATAGAGCACAAGGAGATATCAATAATAAAATTATATTAATGATAAGCACAATTATTCAAATAATGACTTTACTAATAACCACTATTTTATACATTATAAAATTTATAGGTTTTAATATTTGGATGATACCTTTTATTATAATTATACCTATAATAAAATTTTTCGTTATAAATAAACTCAATATCAAGAAATATAACATCATTAGAAATAGGACAAGTGAGACTAGAAAATCATGGTATTACAGTTATTTAATTACTAATGGAGATGCTTTCAAAGAATTAAAAATTAACAATTTATTTTCATATTTTATAAAAAAATATAATATATACATAAATAAATTTAATAAACAAGACTTAACATTAGAGAAAGAAAGACTGACTAAAATATCACTATTAGATTTTTTAGAAGAATTTATTGATGGCATATTATTTGGAATAATAATATATTTTGGTATAGTTCAAGTTATATTAATAGGTGATGTTATTACATATACAAAACTGATAATGAATATAAAAGATAATATTAAAAATATTTTGAATTTATTTTCAATTTTAAAGCAAAACAGTTTATATATCAACATGTTATTTGAACTTTTAGATATGACAAATGAAGTTGAACTTCAAACAAAAAAGACATTAATAAAGGTAGATTCTATTGAAAAGATTGAATTTAGAAATGTATTTTTTAAGTATAAAAGTAGTCAAGATTATATACTTAAAAATATAAATTTAGTTATGAAAAAGGGTACTTCTTTTGCTATTGTAGGTTTAAATGGTAGTGGAAAAACTACTTTAGGTAAATTAATAATGGGTTACTATTTTGATTATGAAGGAGATATTTTAATCAATGGAGTTGATATCAAAAATATAGATATGGATTCATATAGAGAAAAGTTAGGATTTTTATTTCAAGATTTTTTAAGGTTTGAAGCAACACTTAGAGAAAATATTTATTATGGTAACCTTACTTTAATTAATGATGATATGAAATTAGAAAAAATAATAAATAAGTTTGATTTAAATAAAATTATAGAAGGTGAAATTAATAAATATGATATACAATTGGGATATTGGTTTGACTCTGGAAAACAAATTTCAATGGGACAGTGGCACAGAGTTGCCTTAGCAAGAACTTTTGTCAAAAATGCAGATGTATACCTTTTAGATGAACCTAATTCAAGCCTAGATCCATTTACAGAAAACAACTTATCAAACTTATATACAAAGGTTTTCGAAAATAAGATAGGTATAATAATAACCCATAGATTTATAAATATTGTAAAAAAAGTTGACGAAGTAATTGTTATAGAGAAAGGAAGTATTGTAGAGAAAGGAACACATGAATACTTATTTGAACAAGGAAAATTATATTCAAAACTTTATAAAATACAACTAGAAGGGGAGTTTATTGATGGAGAATGTGAACAGATATAAATGTCATGATATTTTTATGGTAAGAACACCATCTTTACCCATAAATATATATACAGCATTAGATGGATACTATAATGAAAATGTTGAAAATTTAATTCAAGAATACAATTTATATAATTTTTTTGAAGAAAATTTACTTGTATCAAGTAGAAATTTATATGACTCTTTTGAAAAGTATACTATAAAAAAAGAAGAAGGCAAAATAAAAAAAATAAAGAACTACAAAGAAAGTCTTTTGAAATATATAATAAGATCATCATCAAGACCAACACCATTTGGTGGTTTTAGTAAAGTAGGACTAGCACAATTTAGGAATAGTGATATTGGAATAAATATTTCTAAGGATTTAGTAACTAAAAAAGTTAATGTTGACAATTCTTGGCTTCATTTTATAATAAATTCTTTTGAAAATAATATAATAATTTTAAAGCAATTAAACTTAAAAATTAATCCCTTATGTTATAAATATGGAGATAGATTTAAAAATCCTTTTTGTTCTAATTTAGGTAATGAAAAAATTTCTTCAAATAAAAATAATATTAAATATTCAAACTTGATACAGTTAATTAAAGAAGAATTAAAAACGTTTAAAAGTTACGAAAAATTATGTTTAGCAATTGTATCTATGTATGAAGGAATTAATATAAATATTGTTAATGACACTATACTTAAGTTAATAAAAAGTGAGTTTATATTAACTGATTTAAGAATAAATTTATTAACTCATGAACCATTAAAAAAGCTAATATCAAAACTTGAATTTCTAGAATTAGATGAAAAAAACAAAGAAATCTTATCAAAATTAAAAGAGTTAGATTCTTTAATATTTTTTTATAATAATTATAATTATGATGTTAATAATATTAAGAAAATCTCTTCTATTATGGAGAGTATCCATAAGTCAAATACATATTTAATGTTAAACACTGGTATAAAATTTAATAATAATTCAATTGATATTAATATAAAAAAAGACTTAGAAGAATTTGCAAATATTTTTAAAAATTTATTTATTGAGAAAAAATATGATAATGAATCTGTGGAAGATGATTTTATAGAAAAATATGGACTGAATATAGAAGTACCATTTGTTGACTTTATTGATCCTAATGGTTTTGATGCAATTAAAAGATTTAAACATGTGAATGAGCATAATAAATTAATATATGAAAGAGAGGATATGATCAAACGACTATTAGAGAAAAAGTTAACCTTATCTCAGATTAATCATAGTGACGAAATAATAATAGAGGAAAAAGATATAAAAGATGAAATTAAGCCTAAAACTGAACTGCCAATATCTTTTGATTTAAATGTTTTTATAACTAAAGATGAAATGAATAACTATAATTATTTCGTTGGACCTAATGTAGGAAGTGACGATGGTGGAACTACATTCCAAAGATTTGAAGAGGTATTAGATAAGAAGCTTTTCCAAGAGTATTTAGACATCTATGACAAAAAAAATAAATTAATAGATGATGACTATATAGTATCAGAAATAAGAGAGATAAGCTCAAATGGTAGAATTACTAATATATTTAATAAAACAACAAACTATAATAATTATATTAATTTTGGATTTCCTTCTAATGATAGTGTTGGAGAAATTAATGTGGAAGACTTATCAATAGGCTTAGATGACAACGCTCAATTTTATATTAAATATAAAAATAATAAAAAGATAAAATTTGTACTAGATAATATGTTGAATCCTAGCGTAATAAATGATGTAGCATATATTTTGTATCGTATTTCTAGTAATTACAATAAATGCTTGATACATAGAATATTTATGTTTAATGATATAAGTAGTGTTTATATCCCAAGAGTAAAAATTGGAAAGGTTACGGCTTTTCCAAAAACTTGGATATTAGATTCTGACGATTTTACAGTTAATGATAGCTCAAAATTTATTTTAGAATTAAAAAATTATATTAATAAATTTTCCATTGATAAATATGTTTACTTAAAGAGTGCTGATAATAGATTGTTAATTAATTTGGAAAAAGATGTGTATAGTAATTTGATATTGGCCTCATTAAAGAAATCTAGGTTTGTAGAGCTTTCTGAAGTTGAAACTAATTTAATTGATGGAAGTATGGTGGTAGATGAATGTAATAATAAATATATATCAGAATTTGTTTTTACTTTTATTATAGAAAACTATAAAAAAGCTATGCAAATAAACAAAGGTAGAAAAATAATAAGTGAAAATAGATGCTTTAATTTATTTTCAGATGGTTGGGTATATATAAAAGTTTATGGTGTGGGAGATAGAAATTTAGATGTATTAAACTCTATAGAAAATGAGTTAAGGTTTAATCTAGATAAACATTTATTTTTTTTCATTAGATATTTAGACCATACAGGATATCATTTGAGAATAAGATTTAAATTTGAGAGTAAAGAAAGTTCAATAAAAAATATAGGAAAAATTAGTGAGTGGTTAGAAAAAATAGAAAATAGTAGAATGGTTAATAAAGTGATTTTTGATGTTTATGAAAGAGAAACAAATAGATATGGAGGTCTAAATCTTATAAGTAAAGCTGAAGAATTATTTGAATCTGATAGTGAGTTTGTCATATCACTGTTAAATTCTTATAATATCGAAAATAAAGAAGTGTTGGATGAGATATATTTATTTGGAGTTATTTCCATTTTAAAAACTTTAACTAAAGATTTAGATGAATTAAATGAAATATTAATGGATTTTGATAAGTTAGAATATAGGAAGGAATTTCATAAATCAAATAACAAATATGTTAGCTTTGTAGAGAATGTTTTAAAAGACAACTTTGAAGCCTTTGTAAAAGATAAAACTGTTTTAGAAAACTATTTATCTAGAAAAAATAAATTAACTGAATTTAAAGTATTAACTAATAATGAGAAGTCATGCAACAATACTGAAGATAATAAAAATTTATTTTTATCAATATCACACATGTTCTGTAATCGTTTACATGGTGATAGAAACTATGAAGAAAGAATATTATCCTTAGCTCATTTATCAGTCAAAACAATTATTAATCAGAGCAAATATAAACAATAACTTGGTAAGTAGCAAATGCTTTATAATAAAATGGTTACATAAAAAATTGAAAGGATGGTTAGTTATGGGAAAATTTGATGATTTTAATATTGATTTAAGAGAGAATAAAAATGATGCTTTAGTTGATTCAAAAGCAGTACCTCCATCTACTTGGGGATGTGTTATTACTACAGTACAAATATCAATACAAGTTTGTACAAATATTTATTGTGGAGGAAGTGATTCATGCAATTGCAATATGACGAAAATTAGTATATGTGGTAAAAAGAAGTAGTTAATTAAATAAATTTTATAAAGCATTTGTTATTAATATAAGAAATGAATTGATAAATCATAAGTTTTAATTAAAAAATTATACTGGTTACCTTATGCTTAATAAGTAGATATATAATTAAGGGGGGGGTATTATTAAAAAAAATATTGTAGCTATCATAGGTTCTAATAATAATAGATCACAAACAAAAGCAATTACAGAGAATATACTTAATGAGTTGATAAAACTAGATCAAGCTTATAGTTACAAAGGTATTTTTCTAGGAGAATTAAATCTTAAGTATTGTATAGGATGTCAAAAATGTTTTAATGATGGTTTTTGCGAATTAGATAAATTAGATGATATGGTCTTAATTCGTGAATATATGGAAAAAGCAGATATTATACTTTTGGCATCGCCAGTATATGCCAATGATGTATCTGGGATAATGAAGACATTTATAGATAGGATATCTTATCAATTTCATCTATTAAGTTTTTCAGGTAAATTAGGATTTACTTTAACTGTTGCTGATCACAGCGGGTCAGAAAAAGTTATTGAATATCTTGATCATTTATCTATTCATTTAGGAATTAAAAATTTATCTAACTATAGTTTTATTTATATTAATGATTCAATGTATGAAAAGCCAACTTTAATAGCTAAAGATATGCTTAGAAAGATACAAGGAAACTATGGATATTCAAACTATTATTTAGAGTATTTATTTAGAATGTATAAATCTGAAACATTACCAAAGGATGCTGTGAATTTTGAAAATGTGTCTCATCAAAATGAGTTAAAATTTTGGTCTCAAAATTGGATAAAAAATACTGATTCTTTCCAAGAATTTGCTGCCAAAAAAAGGAGCATAAATTATGATCTCTATGAAAAGTAATATTGAATTGAAAAAAAGTTATTTTGATAAAATTAAAGTTATTATTGAATGGTATTTAATATCAATAAAACAAGAATATAGAAATGATTACATACCACCATTTAGATATGAAGATTATTTAATTACAATATCCGAATTTATTCTTTTGGTAAATAATGAGAAAAAAGAAGAATATATAGAAATAGGATATAGTTTAGCAAGAGGTATAAAACATAAACTAGAACATGATTTTGAAAGTAATAAAAAGCCTTCTATGTTTATTGGTTTAGGTTATTCAGCTTTTTCAGTATATTTATTTAATAAAAAAACAGGTCTTTTAGGAAACTTTTTATACTCATTAAATAATTTATTATTGAGTGAGTGTTATAAGAAAGTTGAAATTTTAACAAAAAATATAACATTTAAAGGTTCTAAAGATACTGATTATGATTTAATATATGGAGTATCTGGTGTATTGTACTATCTTTTAGAATTTGAGTGGGCTGATGAAGATATTTGTAAAATAATGAAAATTGGCGAATATCTTATATCACTTTGTTTTGATTATGAATATAAAGAATATATAATTCCAAGATTCCATATGGAATCTAAGTATATCATTAATGAAATTGATAAAGATAGATTTCCAGAAGGTTATTTAAATTTTGGAATGGCTCATGGTATGATAGCACCTTTAATTTCAATAACTAAATTAAAGAAAAAGATTAACAATATAAAAGATATTGATAAGGCTATAGATAAAATTTTAAATTTATATAAGGTGTTTGTAAATAAAGAAAAAGATTATTATAGATGGCCAACACAAATATCCCCTGATGAGTATATGAAAAAAAGTTTCGATGTTAATCGCTCGCAGATAGAGAGTTGGTGTTATGGAGGAATGAGCATAGCTAAAGGATTGAAAAATGTATTTATAAACTTAAAAAATGATACTTTAGTATTTCAAAGCAATGATATGTTAAAAAACTTATTAACTCAAAATTTTGAGCAATATGATTTGTACACACCAATTCTTTGTCATGGACATAGTAGTGTTTTATCTATAATGACATCAATATATAAAGAAACTAATGACAAAGTTTATCTGTACAATCTTGAAAAAACTTTGGACGAAATATACCTATTATTTGATCCATCATTAAGATTTGGTTTTAAAACATTTAGAGACGCAGAAATAATTAAAAATACAAGCTTTTTAGAAGGAACAACAGGTATAATTTTATCATTAATTTCAATAATAAGTAATGAATCAGATTATGAAAAATTATTATTTCTAGTCTAAAGTGATATGAGGGCTACTTCAATTACAGCATGAACAATTTTATTATATGATATTTTACTGCTTTATCAACTAAACCAGTAGCCCTAAATTCTATGGCATATTTAAAAATCAAATTTAAATATTTATTCTGAACATTTGATATCTAAAACTATTATAGTAATATATATAGTCATCTGTAGCTTTAACTAATTGTTAATATGTATCAAACTTTTGCAAATAATACCTTTCCATCTTTAAAATCTCCCCAAAACATGCCATAGGAGACTTATCAATGCAACGACTAACTCTTGACATACTTTGTACCATGACTTGTGTTAAAAGCTTTGATTTAAATACCTTACTAGTATACTGGTAACCTCTATTACTATAAAAGATAGGTTTTTCACATGGATATACTTCTATTGTTTTATCAAAAGTTTCGAATAACATATGAAAATATACTTCTATCATCTAAATCCAAAATCGCATTTAAATAAGCCTTAGTCCCATTAGTTAATTTAAATTCAGTTACATCTGTTAACCATTTTTGACAGGTTTTATCTGCACTAAATTTTCTACTTAATACATTTTCAGCAATAATTTCTGGTATACATTTAACATAACTAAATTTATTTTTTCTATAAATAGATCTTAAGCCTGTGCTCTTATTAGTTTGTATACTCTTTTGTGACTCACATAAGTTTATACTCTATATTTAACTGTAGAGTCATCTTTAATGAACCAAAGACAACATTTTTCTCTTCATATATCTTAGTTATCAATGTTGTTAATTTAATGTTTTCAAGTTCTAAATTACTTTTATCTAGATTGAGCCATTTATAGTATTCAGAACGATTTACTTTAGCAATTTCACATAATTGGATAAGCGAAGCTTTTTTTTCATTGAATAAATATTGAATCACTTTATGTTTATCTTCATTCTGGGAAGTGTAATTACCACCATCTTTTTATTTTTTTAACTTCTTTAAGAATTCATTTTTCAGTTATAATTTGTGTTTTCTGCTTTTACAATTTTCAATTCCAGCTTTATCTCATCTAATTGAGTTAATGCATCTTCTTTTTTGCTTTACCTCTTCTATTTTCTAATCCATCTATACCTTTTTCTTTATATTTAAGAGTCTATCTTCTAACTTAATTGTATGAAACAGAATATTTTTCTGCTATTAAATTGTAAATTACTGATGACTATGATTGGGGCTATAAATGAGTTTGAAAGAACTAATCTACTGGAACGCAAAGTGGAATGTATAATAATAGCAAAACAGAAAGGTAAGCACAAAGGAAGCAAAAATATTGTGATTGAAAATTTTGAAGAATACTATAATAAATATATTAATAAAAGAATGTAAAGTTGATACGAAAGTGGGGTTATAATTAAAAGAGGAGCTATAGGGAAATTTGTTTTTACACAAATCTACTTATAACTCCTAAAATAATTTATTTTTTTAAAAATGGGTAATGTAAAATAATTTGTACTTCAAGATTAATAAAAAGCTTCTTTGTGGCAATGATTTAATCATATTCTAAAAATTTGCCATAATAGATATGGTTTCCAAAAATATTTAAGAATATCCAAATATATATATTTTACAATTTATTAAAATAAAATTCATATATTGGGAAACATTAATAGTAAATAAACAATTGTTGCTATAAAGTGAAAATTATCTTTAAAAGCACAAATTAATTTACAGTCTCGAAATCGGTGTAATAAATTTACACCGATTTCTTTTTTTGTAAGTATTATCATTATATATAAATTATTTTTTTAGTACAAATGTCATGCAGATATTTAATTTATGCAAGTCCAGTATTTATACAAGTACTAATTATTATATAAATATTGTTTTTGTATAAGTATAATTTTATCATCACATACAGATTTTTATTTTTCAAAAATATTATAAGATATATCATATTTAGATATTGGATAAAGTTCAATTTCAACTCTAGGGTTATCCTTATCTATAAAATCAAATAAAAGTACTGGCTTAAGCTGCTTATCATTTTTTATTATTCCACTTTTTTCAATACCATCACAAATGCTCTTTGGATAGTTATGTAAATCGCCCATTCTCTTATTAGGGAAGAATAATTTTAACACTGTTATTAAATTTTCTTCAACAGTTTCTCCTTGATACTGTTGATTTATAAAACCTGCAATCATGTTCTCATATGCTAAATACTTAGAATATTTTCCCTTTGAAGGCATCCATGCTTGACCATTTATATTATGAAGTTTAAAATTAGATTTACTAATGGGTCTACCTGGTATTGTTATTTTAATCAATTTATTCACCATCCTTATACAGTATTTATTATAATCTGTGGATGATTTAAAAGCAAATTCTTATTTGTTGTGCTTTTATGAATAACAAAATATAGATAGTGAAAAATAAGTAGTGTTATAAGAGCAAAATAGCTGAAAATTTAAAATAGATAAATATTAAATTATACTAAGACAACAGTACATAAAAGTCAAATTATATAGGAAATAAATTATATAAATATGTAAATTTAAAAAATTAGACTATTTAGACTATATATTTTTAGACTATACAAATGTTGTTATGTCTAAACAAAGAAACAGAAGTAGCATAATTGTAATTTTAGAATTTAAGTTGAGAAGGAATAATTTTATGGATAATAACAGAGTAAAAGAATTTTGTAATCTTATAGGATTAAAGTGTGTAGGAATAGCTGGAGTAGATAAGTATGAAAATCTAAGAGATATACTTGAAGATAGACAGAAAAAAGACTATTTAACAGGTATGGAAGAACCTATAATTGAAAATAGAATTAATCCTAGAAATATAATGGAAGATGCTAACTCCATAATAGTGTGCGCTTTTCCATACCATATAAATAGACAAGAAAAGAATAAAAATTCAAATTTATCAAAATATTGTCATGGAAAAGACTATCATATTGTAGTAAAAGATTTTTTACAACAAATTTGTGATTATATTTCCAAAAATGTAGAAGGTTTTAAATATAAGATATTTGCTGATAATGGACCATTAGTTGACAGATATTTAGCTTATTTATCAGGTATTGGATATTTTGGAATAAATAATAATATTATAACTGATGAATATGGTTCTTATATATTTATTGGATATATAGTAAATAATTATAAGTTTGAAGAAGATAAACCACTAGAAAAAAGCTGTTTTAAATGTGGAAAATGTGTAAAATATTGTCCGGGAAATGCTATATTGGGAAATTATGATATGAATCCTAAAAAATGTTTATCATATATAACTCAAAAAAAGGGAGATTTGTCAGAGGAAGAAAAGTATGTTTTAAAGAAAAGTAAAAAGATATTTGGATGCGATATTTGTCAGGAAGTATGTCCGCATAATATTGAAATACCAACAACTCACATCTTGGAATTTAAGGAAGATATAATAGATTATTTGGATTATGATGAGATACAAAATATATCAAATAAAGAATTTAAGAGGAGATATGGAGATAGAGCTTTTAGCTGGAGGGGTAAAAATATAATAAAGAGAAATATGGAAATAATTTTAGATAAGTATGATGACTAATAATAAGAGTCTATTTCATATACTTTAATGTGTATTTACTTTAACACTTATGGTGTAAAAGTCATATTATATCATTAAAGTTAAATATGGGGAGGTGGGGGAGTATTGAAATATAATAATACATCTGAAATAAGTCCACTAGATAGTATATTGGGTCAAGAAAGAGCAGTAGAAGCTATGGAGTTAGGTTTAAAGATAAATAATCCAGCCTACAACATATACCTAGCTGGGGAATCTGGAACAGGTAAAAGTACTTATGCCTTAAAGGTTTTAAATGAATATGCATCTAAAAAAAGTACACATAAAGATTGGTGCTATATATATAATTTTGAAAACCCTAGAGAGCCTATGATAGTTGAATTAGAAAAAGGGTTTGGAAGAGAACTTAAGAAAGACATGGAAAAGTTAGTTGAAAGTCTTTTAGAAGATTTTAAAAATGCATTTGAAAGTGAAGATTTTGAAATAGAGAAAAATAAACTTTTGGATGAATATGAAATAGAAAAAGATATGTTACTAAAGCAGATTAAAAAATATGGAGAAGAAAAAGGATTTAAACTAAAACAAAGTAAAATGGGAATAGTTTTCATACCTTTGAAGGAAGATGAAGAAGAAAGTGATATATCAGATGAAGAGTTTTATAAGGCTAAAAGAGAACTCGAAAACATGGCAATACAAGTTGTATATAAAATTAGAAACTTGGAAGAAAAAGCTGAAAAGGCTGTGTTAGAGCTTGAAGAAGAGATAGCTAAGCTTGTAGTAGAACCTCATATTAAGTCGTTGTGTGAAAAATATGAATGTTATGAAAAAATTCAACTTTATCTGGAAAATATAAAAAAAGATATCATAGAATACATGTATTTATTTTATTTAGATGAAGAAGAATTGAAAGATAAGTATGATAAAGAACACTTTATAAAATATAAAATTAATTTATTTGTAGATAATGGAGGTTCAAAAAATAAGGAATCAGCACCTGTCATAGTGGAGATAAATCCAAGCCCATCAAACCTATTTGGAAAAGCAGAATATGATTATGCAAATGGAAATATAAAGACTGATTTTACAAAACTATTATCAGGAGCATTTCATAGAGCTAATGGCGGATATTTGGTGCTTTATGCAGACCAGTTATTAAAATATACTATGTCTTGGGAAATTCTTAAAAAGACATTGCAAACAAAAAAAGTAATTTTAGAAACACAGACAGCAATTAAACCAGAAAATATGCCATTAGATGTCAAAGTGATACTGATTGGAAGTCATTATATATATGATATTTTATATAGATATGAAGAAGATTTTGGAAAATATTTTAAAATATTTGTAGATTTTGATAGCGAAATGGATAAGAATGAAAATAATGAAGATGGAATAGCTAGATTTATAGCATATCAATGTAATAAAAATGGCTTAAAACATTTTACGAAAGATGCAGTTGACGAAGTTGTTAAGTTTAGTACTAAATTGTCTGGTGATTTAGAGAAGCTATCAACTAAGTTTAATAAAATAATGGAAGTTGTAATAGAAGGAAGTGCATATGCAGAATTTAGAAGTTCCAATTATACAGAGCGAGATGATATTAAAAAAGCAATAAGTGAAAAGAAAAAGCGTATTAATAGAGTAGAAACACACATGGATGAATCAATTGAAAATGGTTTTACTCTAATAGAAACAGAAGGAAAAAAAGTTGGAGTAATAAATGGGCTATCAGTTTTAAGTACAGGAGAATATTCTTTTGGTAAGGCTTCAAGAATTACAGCCACTACTAGTCCAGGAAGTAATGGTATAGTAAATATAGAAAGAGAAGTAAATATGAGTGGCTCAATACATAATAAAGGAGTGCTTATATTAGGGGGCTATCTTTCTGAAAACTTTGCACAAGATTTATTGATGTCACTAAATGCATATATTTGTTTTGAGCAAAATTATGGAGGTATAGATGGAGATAGTGCATCTTCTGCGGAGTTATATGTATTGTTATCATCTCTTAGTGGTGTACCAATTAAGCAAAATATTGCGGTTACAGGCTCTATAAATCAAAAGGGAGATATACAAGTAGTTGGTGGAATAAGTGAAAAAGTAGAAGGATTTTATTCTATATGTAAAACTAAAGGCTTAAACAATGAACAGGGTGTAATAATTCCTAAGAAAAATCAGAGAAATCTTGTTTTATCAGATAAAGTTAATGATGCTATAAAAGGTGGAAAATTTAAAATATATACAGTTGAAAGAGTGGAAGAAGCTATAGAGATATTGACAGATGTTAAATTTGAAGAAATAAAAAAATTGGTCAAAGAAAAATTACTATCTTTTAGTAAGATACAAATTGAGTCAAAAGAATAAGTTTATAATAGAATTTAATGGGTATTTATATGTATAATAAAAAGCAGGAACTTTAATAAGTTTTTGCTTTTTTTGTGAAATATCTGTAGAGTAAGTTTTGTTTTGTATGTTGATGTTTATTTTTTGTTGATATGATTAAACTATATATAAATAGTGTTTTATAAATTGGTATTTTAAGGGGGATAATTATGAAAAATGTAAATAAGAAAGATATAAGTAAGAAAGATGTAAATAAAATTGAAACTCAAAAAGATGTAAATAAAATTTTAGATGAATTAGAAAAATTGTATCCAGATGCTACATGTGAACTAAATTATGGGACAGCCTTTGAACTTTTAATAGCAACTATATTATCAGCTCAATGTACTGATGTAAGAGTAAATAAAGTTACATCAGAGTTATTTAAGAAGTACAATACAGCAAGAGATTTTGCAGATTTAAGTATTGAAGAAATTAGTAAAGAGATAAAAAGTTGTGGTCTTTATAAAAGTAAGGCTCAAAAAATAAAAGATACATCTGAACAGTTGTGTGAATTATATAATGGTGAGGTACCAGATACTTTAGAAAAGCTTGTAAAACTTCCTGGAGTTGGAAGAAAGACAGCAGGCGTTGTTCTTAGTAATGCTTTTAATCATCCAGCAATAGCAGTAGATACTCATGTATTTAGAGTTAGCAATAGAATTGGAATAGTGGACGAGCCAAACCCTGAAAAGACAGAATTTGCACTTATGGAAGCTATACCAAAAGAAAGATGGTCACACTCACATCATGTATTGATTTTTCATGGAAGAAGAATGTGTAAAGCTAGAAATCCAGAGTGTGAAAACTGTCCAATAAAAGATGATTGTAATTATTATCAAGAACTTAAAGAAATGAAATAACTTTTCCAAAGTAAGTTGTACAAGAGTGATTTTCTGATATAATAATACTTATGAAAATGTTAGATAGAAAACTATTATGTATAATAAAATAAAAATTATTATTAAAATTATTATATATAATAGTATAATATTATTGTTATTCTATTTATAAAATAAAGTTTAGTAAACAAGAACGATATTTAGGAGGATAAAAATGTCATTAAATATAGTATTAGTAGAACCAGAAATACCTCAAAATACAGGAAATATAATAAGAACTTGTGCGGCAACAGGTTCAACTTTGCACTTAGTAAAACCATTAGGTTTTTCATTGGATGATAAGCACTTGAAAAGATGTGGTCTTGACTATTGGGATATAGCTGATATACAATATTATGATAGCTTTGAAGAATTACAAGAAAAATATCCAAACAGTAAATACTTTTTTTCTACAACAAAGGCTAAACAATCACATTCAGATGTAAAATATGAAGAAAATTGTTTTATAGTATTTGGTAAAGAAACAGAGGGATTACCAGAGCCTTTGTTGAAAGCAAATATGGATACTTGTATTAGAGTACCTATGTTAGATGTTGAAAAAGCTAGGTCGTTAAATTTATCAAATTCAGTCGCTATAGTAGTATATGAGGCTTTAAGACAAATAGGATACCCTAATATGAGGTAGTTTAAATAATCCTAAATTAGAAAGGAGCATACTTAATGAAAAATCTAAAGATAATCTGTGACAGTTTATCGGATGTGCCAAAAGATTTGTTAGATAAATATGATATAGATATTGTTTCATTAACAGTTATATTAGAAGAAAAAGAATACAAGGATAGGATTGATATATCTGGAGATGAATTTTATAAAAAGCTTAGAGAAGAAAATGTATATCCAAAAACTTCTCAAGCTACTTATGCCCAATTTAAGAAAGTTTTTGAGAAATACACGAGTGAAGGTAGAGCAATACTTTATATAGCTGGTTCGGCTACAGCTACAGGAACATATCAAAGTGCTGTAATGGCGAAGAATGATGTAGAAGGTGAAATATATACATATGATTCTAACTTACTTTGTATGGGAACTGGTCTGCTTGTAATAAAAGCAGGAGAGCTTGCAAGTGAAGGAAAATCTATTAATGAAATATTACCTGTTTTAGATGAATTAAAAGAAAAAGCTTTTGTCATATTTTCCGTGGATACATTGGAGTATTTACAAAAGGGAGGAAGAATATCATCTACTAAGGCGGCAATAGGAAGTATATTAAATATAAAACCTATTCTTGAAATAAAAGGTGGGTTAGTCTCACAATTATCTCAAGTAAGAGGTAAGAAGAATGTAATTTCTAAGATGATAGACTTGATAAAATCGAATTGTGGGGATGATTTATCAGACCAAGTTGTATATATAGGATATAGCGATGACATTAAGGAAAAAGAACAATTATCTAGAGTTATGGAGGATGAACTGAGACCTAAGGAAATTAAATTTTTCCAAATTGGTGTGTGTATAGGTGCACATGCTGGTCCTGGTGTAACTGGAATTATATGTATAAAAAATAAATAACAATTTTTTATATTGGGATTATTTATTTTTTTATTAAATTATGATAAGATATGTTAAACATTGATACACTAGATATTATTTGTTTTAGATATAATTAAGTGTTGATATATTAAGTTGAGCTTTTAGGGAAGTGTGTAAATAGATAAAAATCTATTACACACTTTTTTATGGTAAGTTTATTGAAAAAATTAAAGAAATACTTGCAAATGAGGTATAGCAAATTAGTAAATAGGATGTAAAAATATCACAAAAATATAAGGAGTGAATTTTGATGCGTTTAAAAAAATTGTTGGTATTAATGTTAACTGTGGCAATGAGTACTGGAATATTAGTTGGATGTAGCAGTAATTCAAGTGATAGTTCTGGTTCTAATCAAGATAATAAAAATAAGCTAAATGATAAAGAAAATTCAAAAAAATCTGTATCTATGATATTAGATATTGAAGGGTCAAACAATGAAGTTATGAATAATTCAGCTTTGTTAGCTTTAAATACTGCACAAAAAAATCTTAACATAGATACAAATAAAGTGGAATCAGATGATTCATCAACTTTTTCTAATAGCATAGATATTTTATGTAATGATAATACTGACTTGATTATAGCTGTTGGTTCTAGATTTGCAAAGCCTCTAGAAAAGATAGCCAAGAAATACCCAAAGCAACAGTTTGCCATTGTAGATTATGAGTATGACAAACAACCATCTAATATAACTTCAATTTCTTTTGAGGATAATAAGACTGGATATTTGGCTGGATTGGTTGCTGGAAAGATGACAGAAACTGATAAGGTTGGTTTTATAGGTGGTGTAGAGGGATCCAGTAGAAACAAATTTGAATCTGGATTTAAAGAAGGTGTTAAATTTTCTAATAGCAATATAAAAGATGTTTCAGTTGAGTATGTAGATATTTTTAAGGATAGTAAATCTGCTGAATCTGTCGCTAAAAAAATGATGGATAGCGGAGTAGATATTATTTTTTCTAATACTGAGGATGATTCAAAGAGTGTAATAAATGCAGTTAGAGCAAAGAATAAAAAAGTGATAGCAATTAATAAAGATCAGCATGAGTTAGCCCCAGAAAATGTTATAAGTTCTATTGTAAAAGACTTTGAAAAACCTACTTATGACTTAATACAAAGCTTTGTAAAAGGAGAATATAAGGGTGGTAAAGTTATAGAAAATACAATGAAGTCTGGAAGTACTGGACTTGCTCAAAATAGTTCTCAAAATATTCCTCCTGATGTGTTAGAATATGTAAATAAGAACAATAAATAATCTATAGAGACTTCATGTTCTATATCAGGGAGTGAGTTTTGTGAAAATAAAAAGGATATTGATGTTTTGTTTTGTCGTGGTCTTTACAGTTTTTATACTAGTTATCTGTAATTTTGATTTTGGATTTAATAGAGTAAATAATAATTTTAATATAAATAATAATAAGTCTAAACAAAGTGAATCTAAAAATGTGTCAACTTCGTCCGATAAAGATAAGTCAAATAGTACAAGTAGCAATAATGAAGATGAATTGGAAGATGATTCTTATGTACGAAAAACTGTTGGAGTATTGTTAGATACTCAAAGCTTAGGGAATGAATCGTATAATAATCATGTACTGTCAGCTTTAAAAACAGCTGATGAGGATTTTGATATTAGAGAGAAGATTGAAAGACCAAAGACTTCTAATGACTTTGCAAATAGCATAGAAAAATTATATAAATATGAACCAGACTTGATAATAGCAGTTGGAGCTAGATTTGCAGAACCAATTAAACAAGCTGCTACAAAATATCCAAAACAGCAATTTGCGATAGTTGATTATAATTATAAGGTTCAACCAGCTAATGTAATTTCTGTATCATTTCAAGATAATTCTACTGGATATCTGGCAGGTCTTATTGCAGGAAAAATGACTGACACTGGTAAAGTAGGATTTATAGGAGGAGTTGAAGGCTCTAGTAGAGATAAATATGAATCTGGATTTAGAAAAGGGCTTAAAACTTCAAATAAAAATGCTGATTTATTGGTAAAGTATGCAAATGTATTTGAAAATCCTGAGTCAGCTAGAACTATTGCAAAAGAAATGAGAGATTCTGATAGAGATGTTGTATTTTCAGCCACAGAAGATGATGGGAAAAGAGCTATTCAGGTAGCTAGAGAAAATGGTGGTAAAGTTATAGCTATTAATAAAGACCAATATGAGATGGCTCCAGATAATGTAATAAGTTCAATTGTAAAGGATATAGAACAGCCTGTTTATGAATTGATACAGAATGTTGTAAAAGATGGTTTTAAGGGAAGTAAAGTCATGGAGTTTAAGATAAAAGATGGAGAAATTGGACTTACTCCAAATAGCAGTAGAAACATACCACCAGATGTTTTGGAATATGTAAAAAAAGAGTACAATAAGGTGAAAGATACATACTAATTATTGCTGAAGATATGTATAATATTTATGTGAAATGTTATAATTATCTGTAGAGGAGTTGATACATATGGAAGGTAAAATTTTGCAATTTCTGGATAAAATGCAAAACAGTATTAACGACAGATTAGATAAGATGGATGCTAGATTTGACGAAGTGGGCATAAGATTGGATAAAATGGATGCTAGATTTGATGAAGTGGACATAAGACTAGATAAAATGGATGCTAGATTTGATGAAGTGGACATAAGATTAGATAAAGTAGATGCTAGATTTGATGAAGTGGACATAAGACTGGATAAAATGGATGCCAGATTTGATGAAGTGGACATAAGACTGGATAAAATGGATGCTAGATTTGACGAAGTGGACATAAGATTAGATAAAGTAGATGCTAGATTTGATGAAGTGGACATAAGACTAGATAAAATGGATGCTAGATTTAATGGAATAGACTCTAGATTATATAAGATAGAAAATAATCTAGTAGAAATTAAAAAAGATTTAAAAGACACAAAGATAGAATTAGAATATACAGAAAAACATGTTGTAGCTGTTAAGGGAGACACACAAGAGATAAAAAGAGACTTAAATAAAATTGAAATAGTAACAGCAAGCAATTGGAATGATATAGCTAAATTAAAATCAATTAGATGATAAAGTAGAGTTTTTATAAGAATTTATAAAAAAATAAATTAATTAATTTAGATTAATTACATAAAAGTCCAATAATAAGTGTGTAAGTAGAAAAAATCTACTGCACACTTTATTTATATTCAAATAAGAAATTTATCAAAAAAAATAAAAAGGAGTAAAAAATGGAATTTACAAGAGAGCCATTTATACTAGATGACGATTTATGTCTAGCTTTGGTGGACAAAAGAATTAGTTATCTAATGGAAAATGAATTAAAATTAAGAAATATAGAGATAATAAAAACAATAGAATGTAAAGAATTATATGAAAGTATAAAATATCACCCAGATATATGTATTTGTAATTTAGGAAAAGGAGATATAATTGTTGCGCCGAATGTATATAATCAATACAAAGAGTTATTAAGTAAACATAAATTTAATATAATTAAGGGAGAAGCTAATTTATCAAATAAATATCCTTATGATATACCTTACAATATTGCTATAGTTGGTGATTATGCCATACACAATTTTAAGTACACTGATAGAGTAATATTAGATTATATTGAAAATAATAAACTTAAAAAGATAAATATAGAGCAGGGCTATTCTAAATGCTCAATCTGTATAGTAGATAGAACATCTATAATAACATCAGATAAAGGTATTTGGAAAAGCATGAAGAATACAGAAATAGAGTGTTTATTAATAGAAAAAGGTCATATAAATTTATTTGAGATGAATTATGGATTTATAGGTGGATGTACAGGGTTAATTTCTAAGGATAAGCTAGCTTTTTGTGGAGATGTTAAAAAACATCCTGACTATGAACGTATAAAAAGTTTTATAGAAAGTAAAAACAAGGAGATAGTTACACTTAGTAGTGAAAATTTACTCGATATAGGTTCTATAGTTCCTCTCATGACAAGAAAGGAGCGATAACTTTGGTTGAGAAGGATAATATTTCTTCTATGAAATTTTTGAGGAATAATAACGTAAACGATAGATTAATATATACAAATGACATTGTAGAAGTCGTAATTGATTCTGCAAAGCAAGAAGTGTTAAATAAGAAAATACTTAATGGTACTAAAACTGAACAAAGAGCTCTAAATATTGATGAAATATCTACAGAAATAACTAGTATGATAATAAGTATAATGAAAGAGAAACTTTTAAAAGAATACATTCTAAAATACTATGGGCGTACATATCCTGAAGATAAAAATAATATATACATATATTCACTGAACATATTTGCTAAAAAAGAGATTTTTATGAGAGAAACAGTATTTACAAGGGTTAGGAACTATATAGAGGAAAATGATTTTATAAATGTGGAAGGTTTTATTCGATTTAGAATGAGAGAATTTATGAAATATATTTCTGCTATAGGTGATATTGCAGTTGAAGAGTATTTAATAAAAAGAGACCAAGATGAGTTTATAAGAGTTTTAAAATATTTTATAGATACTCAAGAAGAAAAGATAGATTTGCTTAAAGTTCATATAATGGAAGATAATACATTTATTTTATACGATAAAAATGGAAATAAAATAGATAGTATAGATGATGAAGAAATTATAAATATGGTCATAAGAGAAAATTTAAATTATGAGGACTTTTTAATAAGTACCTTATTGACTCTATGTCCTAAGAAGATAGAAATATTAGATTTATTAAATAACAATTGCTCAAAGGAAATCATAGATACAGTAGAAGCAATTTTTGAAAATAAAGTTAGTATAATTATGGAAAATTAGAATTGAAAGATATAATTTAAGAGTTGAAAAGAAAGCTAAAAATAAAAATATATTCAAATTAAAGGTGAATCGAAGTTAAAAGAGAGTAAAATACAACTAAAATAGTAAAAATAAAAATTAGAAATTAAAAAAATTCTTTTGAAATCGACACGAAAGACTTATAATTGTATATAAAGCTATGATATAACTAGAGTTATTAAAGATAAAATATAGCTAACAAATATACAATTGATAAGGAGAAGTTTTATAATGGATAATTTAATTAGGATACTAATATTAGCTGTTATTGGTGGATTTATAGGTTATGTCACAAATGTAGTTGCTATAAGACTGATATTTAGACCAATAATACCTATTAAGATACCTGTTTTAAATATAGAGATAGTAGGTCTTATACCAAAGAGAAGAGCAGAAATAGCAGCAAATGTAGGTGAAATAATTCAAAACGAATTTCTTTCAATGGACGAAATACTTGCAAATATCATTACTGACGAAGATAAGGAAGAAGTTGTAAGATACATAAAAGCAAGGGTAAAAATTATCATACATGAGAAAGTTTCATTTATACCAAGTAGTATAAAGAACATGATTCAGGACTATTTAGGAGATATAATTGAATCTGAAGTGAAACAAAGTATAGATGAATTGAGCAAAAATATAATAAATAAAGCAAATGAGCGTATAGATATACAAAAAATGGTCGAAGATAAGATTAATGAACTAGATTTATATGAACTAGAAGAAATAATCATTAGAATAGCTAAAAATGAATTAAAACACATAGAAATCTTAGGTCTTGTATTAGGTTTCTTAATAGGTATAGTTCAAGGAGTAGTGACTATATTTATCTAGTTATATCTATCATGCATGTAGATACGTTTTAAAAATTTAAAATTAGTGAAAATATTATAATGTCACTATAAATCAAAAGATTAAATTAATACAAAATATAAGAATATTAGTTTACAATTGATTGAAATGAAAAATAATGGGTAATTAATATATTACATTAATGTTGATTGATGTATAACTATCTGTTATAATGAAAATATATCAAAAATTATAGTGTTGAAGAGGAAGAGTAAAGTGGAAACCATTCACAGAGAGTCTGGGTCTATGGCTGAAAACCCATGTAATAGGTCTATTTGAAAACTACCTTGGAGCTGAGCTTATTAGCAGTATTTGTTTTATACAATTTGTGAAAGTGCTCGGGTGACGACCTTATAGTCATCAAGAGGGTTGTATATATTTGTATACGCCAACTTGGGTGGAACCGCGAATTAATATCGTCCCAAATATTTTTGGGGCGATTTTTTATTACAAAAAATTTAAAAATTATCTCAATAAGGAGGAAAAAACAATGATTAAAGTTGCTTTAAAAGATGGTTCAATAAAAGAATTTGAAAATGCTCTTTCTGTTATGGATGTGGCTAAATCCATTAGTGAAGGATTAGCTAGAAATGTGGTAGCAGCGTCTGTGAACGGAGAGGTTGTAGGTCTGGACCACATGATAGATAGTGATTGTGATTTAAACTTATTTAAATTTGAGGATAAAGAAGGAAAAGACGTTTTTAGACATACATCAGCACATATGTTAGCTCAAGCTATAAAGAGACTTTACCCAGAAGCAAAACTTGCTATAGGGCCAAGCATAGAGAATGGATTCTACTATGATATAGATTTAGAACATAGATTAGTTCCAGAAGACTTGGAAAAAATAGAAGCTGAAATGAAAAAAATAGCTAAAGAAGATTTAAAGATAGAAAGATTTGAACTTCCTAGAAATGAAGCTTTAGAGCTTATGAAAGAACAAGGAGAAGATTACAAGGTAGAACTTATATCTGATTTACCTGAAAGTGAAATAATATCTTTCTACAAACAAGGTGATTTTACTGATTTATGTAGAGGACCACATTTACCATCTACTAAAAAGGTTAAAGCTGTTAAATTACAAAGTGTAGCAGGTGCATACTGGCGTGGTGACGAAAAAAATAAAATGCTTCAAAGAATTTATGGAACTTCTTTTGAAAAAAATAAAGATTTAGAAGAGTACCTACATTTATTAGAAGAAGCTAAAAAGAGAGACCATAGAAAATTAGGTAAAGAATTAGGTTTATTTATGATACCTGATGAAGGTCCTGGATTCCCTATGTTCTTACCAAAAGGAATGGAACTTAAAAATGAATTATTAAAATTCTGGAGAGAAATACACAGAAAAGCTGGATATATTGAAATAGAATCTCCAATTATATTAAACAGAAAATTATGGGAGACTTCAGGTCACTGGTATCATTACAAAGAGAATATGTATACAGTTAAAATAGATGATGAGGATTATGCTATAAAACCTATGAACTGTCCTGGTGGATTAATTTACTACAATTCTCAATTACACTCATATAGAGATTTCCCAATGAGAGTTGCAGAGCTTGGTAGAGTTCATAGACATGAGTTATCTGGGGCACTACAAGGGTTAATGAGAGTTAGAGCATTTACTCAAGATGATTCACATATATTCATGTTACCAGAACAAATTAAAGATGAGATAAAAGGTGTAGCTAATCTAATAGATGGTATTTACAAGACTTTTGGATTTGAATACAATCTAGAATTATCTACAAGACCAGAAAATTCTATGGGAAGCGAAGAAGAGTGGGAAGCAGCTGAAAATGGATTAAGAGAAGCTTTAGAAGAGTTAGGTCTACCATATACTATAAATGAAGGTGATGGAGCATTCTATGGTCCTAAGATAGACTTCCATTTAAGAGACTGCTTAGGAAGAACTTGGCAATGTGGTACTATCCAATTAGATATGCAACTTCCAAGACAATTTGATAATACTTACATTGGACAAGATGGTGAAAAACATAGACCAGTTATGATTCATAGAGTTGCTTTTGGTAGTATAGAGAGATTCATAGGTATATTAATTGAGCATTATGCTGGTAAATTCCCAGTTTGGTTATCTCCAACTCAAGTTAAGATACTTCCTATATCTGATAAGTTTATGGATTATGCTAATGAAGTTAAAAAAGTATTATTTGATAAAGGCATAAGAGTTGAATTAGATGATAGAGCTGAAAAAATTGGATTTAAAATAAGAGAAGCTCAACTTGAAAAAGTTCCTTATATGTTAGTAGTAGGTGAAAAAGAAGTAGCTGAAAATAATGTTTCTGTAAGATCAAGAGATAAAGGTGAAATAGGTAGCATTAAATTAGATGAGTTTATAGCTAGTATCTCAAAAGAAATTGAATCAAGAGAAAGTATTATCCAAAACTAATATATAAAATAAAGTTAATTGATATATAAAATATTAACTTGTGTATAGCTAAGTATTTTTTGGATAGATAAGTATCTTATGAATAAATAAGTATAATTAGAGGCACATTTAGTCATATTTTTTATGATAATGTGCCTCTAATTTTTGTTTCTAAGATATAAAGATTTATCTTCATGTGATTTATATAACTTTTTAATATATATTTATCTTTATGTAATTTATATAACGCTTTAATATAGCTATTTTTTGTTAGTTGTTTTTTCTAATATTTAAATTGGCACCTGTAGTATCTACATACATCTTTGCAGTCCCATTTTTATAAATATATGAATCGCCATCCTGAAGTAATTTAAAGCTACTATTTAAATTACCAGATACCTTACTAAAATCTAAAGTAAATCCTGAATTTTCAGGAATATACAAATCAATATCACCAGAAATAGTATCACATTTGAAAGAAGATAACATTTCACTTGAATTAATTTTTATATCCCCACTAGTTGTATTTATCTTCAAATCGTCAGTTTTACCAGAAAGCTGAATTTTACCAGAGACTGAATTACAAATAACACTTTTACTATCAAGTTTTTTTATGTTGATATTGCTACTAGTTGTCTCCAAAGTAATTTTGTCAATCTTACCAGACATTTCTATATTACCTGAAACTGATTCAATATCTGTCATGTTACTTTTAAGATAAGTACTATATATATCTGCTGAAGTAGTAGATACATTTATATTGTTATATAATTTTTCAGGTAAATATAGTTCAAGTACTGTTGATTTTGGAAGTCCAATTCCAATGAAGAATTTTTTTGCAGAATTATCAATGATAGAAAGAGTATTGCCATCAACCCTTATTTTTGCAATCTTTTTCTTTGAAAAATTAGAAGGAGCTTTTTGAATTAATTTGATTTTATTAGAATTACTCTTTAAAACTCTAACTTCACCTGAAATCCAGTCAACATTAATATTATTTATTTTGTTTGAAAAACTCTCGCTTTTAACGGTTAGATACTTATCATAATTTTTATTAGAGGATAAAAAACTTTCATTTTTAACTGAATCTTTAATCAAATCTTTGACATCATATTCAGACGAAGTTATAGTATTTGTAAGGAAAACAATAAATATTATAGAAAATACTATAGCTACAATACTCCAAACAATAATTTTTATTTTTAAAAATTTTTTATTCATATTTATTATCATCCTCCGCGTCTTTTAATTGTAGTACCCCTTCAGCTATATGAATTCCAGCAGCACCTATTATGAATATTATCCATGAAAAGCTCCAAGCATCAAAACATATGTTAACAATTAAAAAAATACCAACTATTATCATCCAATATGCACTCATAAATGATTTATAAGCAAGATTTGTACTTTTAGTTTTTACTCTCCATTCTTTGAATTCTTCTACCATAGTATCATCAGATGGACTATAGTTTTGTTTTGTCATTCCATTGTAGACTAGTAGACCTGTTCCAACTGCTATTAGTATAAACATTGCAAGACTAGCCAGAGTTGGTTGGATACCAAAGCTTACAATTAAAACTGCAGTTAAAAATGGACTTATTATAAAAAGAGCAATTGCTATTGATACTCTCAAAGCTCTTTTCTTTCTTTCTTCAATTAATTCAGAAGGCATAAAATATGGATCTTTAACACTTTCAATTAATTCAGATAAATCTCCAATCCCAGATATTACTGAATTATATGCTTCTTGCTTTGATTTACCATTTTGTATTTGGTCGTTGTATTTTTCTTTTAGATTTTCGAATAGTTCATCTTTAAGTTCTTTGACCTTTCTTGTTTCTTTAACTTCTGTAAAGCTTTGTTCAATATAATCATGTATTTTATCTAACATATTTTCACCTCCTAAATTAATGTGTCTATTAACAATTTTGTATTATCCCATTCTTTACGGCTTTTTTTATATTTTTCTCTACCTTCGTTTGTTATAGAATAATATTTTCTTCTAGCACCAGTAACTTCATCTCCCCAATAAGATGTTATTGCACCAGATTGTTCAAGTCTACGAAAGGCTGTGTATAAAGTTGCTTCTTTTAACTCGTACAAGCCTTGTGTTTTTTCTAATATAGATTTATTAATCTCATAACCATAGCTATCTTTTTCAAGTAAATGCTTTAAGATAATTGTTTCTGTATGACCTCTTATCATATCAGATGCGATTGTCATAAACATCACCTCCGTTTAAGTATATAATACTTTTATATACTTCGTCTGTCAATGTATTTCGTGTGATAAAATTTATTTTATTATAATTCTTACGGCTTTATGCTGTTTTAGGGAAGAATTACATACTAAATTATATAAAAAACGTAATTTTATAGTTATTTATAGAGAAATGATGTTGTTATTAAATTGGAAGAAGGAATAATGCTTAAATACATTAGCATATGTAATGATATGATTAAAAAATAAAATAAAATTTAATTTATTTAGGATAATTCTATCAAGGTATTTACTACAGGTGTAGAGTCGTATATAATTAAGTTATATGGAAAATTTTAAAAATTAAATTATTAATACACTAGGAGAAAATATTATGATAAAGTCAAATTTGTTTTGGAATATTTTCATTGCTATGTCTTTTATCATAGAATGGTTTGTTTGTAAAAAAATACTAGATTACACAAGTATACAAAAAATTTCTAATGAAAGAATAAATATTTACATGATAGGTATTATTATTTTTGCTAATCTATTTTATTTCTTTGATGTACTTCCAAATATAAGAGTAATTATATCTATGATGATTATGGTTGTATTTTACAAAATTTCATATAGAGTAAGGCTTATAAAAGCCATACTAATATCTTTAATGTATTGGATGTTGTTAATGAGTATAGATGCTTTGAGTATGTCTTTAACAATTTGGATTAATTCTATAGATGATATGAGCAAAATGTTAACAGAAAATATATACAGAATTGAGTCGATTGTATCTGGAAAGACAATTTTGCTTTTAATTTTATTTTTATATAAGACATTAAAAACAAAATTGAATATAGAAATAAATAAAAAGACATTAACATATGTAATTATACCTATAATTGCCAATATAGCATCTTTTTTTACTATTTTTAAATACATATTTAATCCTAAAACTAGTGGTGGTTTAATACATAATTATCAATTACTTATTATCTCTATCATGTTACTTCTATCAAGTATTATCTTGATTTTAATTGCTAAAAAACTACAACAGTATAATGCATTGATAGCAGAAAATAATATGATTAAAAACGTTTTACACACTAAAAATGAATATTATGAGGATATAGAAAAGAAACATTTAAAAACTAGATTATTAAGTCATGATATGAAAAATCATATCTTATGCATAAAAACTATGGTTAAAAAAGGTATTGATGTTACCTCATATTTAGATGACTTACAGATGGAGATTCAAAGTAATGACATTTCATTTAATACTGGTAATTTTATCTTGGATGCTATATTGAGTGAGAAGAAAGAAGTTTGTGATAAAAATAATATAGAACTTAAAATAGGAATAAATTTTGGTCACTGTGAAGCTATTGAATTAATAGATGTATGCCATATATTTTCAAATGTCTTAGATAATGCAATTGAAGCATGCAAAAAAATTGATGAGGGAAGTAAAGTAATTTGTGTTAAAGGTGATGTTTTACAAAATTTTTATCTTATAAGAGTAGAAAACACTAAAGTAAATGAAATTATCACAAAGAATGGGAAAATTGTAACAGATAAAAAAGGTACACTTCATGGATTAGGAATAAAAAGTATAAAAAACGCTGTAAATAAATATGGTGGCAATGTTGTGATTGAGTATGATGATAAAAAATTTGTAGTTAAGATTGCTATACCACTTAGAAATGTAAAAAAAGCAATTAATATATAATTTGATTTGTCATGAGTAAATAATATAATTTTATAAATATAATGGACTTAATTATTACTTATAAGAATCTATTTAAATTAGTGTGTTATATAGTGAGTTATACATATAATGAGTTTGCATATAGTGTGTCGTACATATAATGAGTTTTAAAATATAAAATCTTAGATTTATAGATGATGTGGTTAGAAGTAGATAACAGGGGTAGAATCAGTAGATAACATAACATAAAAAAGAAGTTGCATCGAAAGGAGAAAAACTCTTTAGAGATGTAACTTCTATTGCAATTAAAGTTATGTTATATTGATAAAATTATTAAATTAACAAAATATTTGTATCAAGGTAACTGCTTATTAATGAAACTATTAAATTGATAAATAAATAATCAGATACTTTATATAAATAAAGTTGTTTTAGTATTTAATTTGATTTTATTATACTTACTTTATATGTATGATAGCCTATATTTCCATTTCTGGAATTAGGCTTCTCATAGCCTCTATAGTTGTTTGTATAAGTTTGTCAAGTTCCCAATCAAGCATTTCTGCACCACTTCTTATAACGTCTCTAGAACAGCCAGCAGCAAAAGACTTATCTTTAAATTTCTTTTTAACAGACTTTAATTCTAAATCAGATACACTTTTTGAAGGACGCATTATTGCAGCAGCACCAATTAATCCAGTAAGTTCATCTACAGCAAATAAAACTTTTTCCATAAATTGCTCTGGTTTAACATCTGAGCCAGTTAATCCATATCCATGACTTACAGTAGAATCGATTATTGACTTATCTAAATCAAGTTCAGTCATTAATTCTCTTTGCTTAACACAATGTTCTTCAGGATACATCTCAAAGTCTAAGTCATGTAAAAGTCCAACGATTTCCCAAAATTCTACTCTTTCAGGGTCGTATTCTTTTGCATAATATCTCATAACACCAGATACAATTTGAGCATGTCTTATATGAAATTCTTCCTTATTGTATTTTTTTAAGATTTCCCATGCTTGTTCTAAATTTGGCATGTAACTCATTACTATCACTCCTCTAGCTGAATATTTTGAATTTTTATAAAGCTTGTTTTTAATTGATTATATCAATCAATTTCCAATACGTCAACACACTAATACATAATTTTGCGCTTAAATTCAGAAATTAGTGAAAATTAAAATTTTATCAGTGTATATGACACATTCGTATATTATGCTACAGTTATATAGTTTTGTATGTTTTGTAAAGTTAATACTAAAATTAAACATAGTAATGCATCTATGAATATAAATGTTATACTGATATTATTTATGAAAAATACAATTAGATATATAATAAAATCTCTATTTGTTGTACTTTGCACTTTTGTCTTTTAACATTACTTTTGAAATAATTGCTATAAAGAATGTAACTACACCAACGCCTATGATAATAATGTAAACCCTATCTGATAATAAATCAAAAAGTTTACCATATATGACCTGACCAAGAGGCATTGCGGCTGCTGTTCCTGCAAAAAGTATTGCCATTACTTTTCCTAACAGTTCATTTGGAGTTTCTAATTGAGTGATTGTTATGGCAAATATTGAGATAATTGTTGTCATGAAAAATATTAACATAGAAGATATTACAAGAAATAAAAATGGTACTGCCAACCCTGTTTCTAATATAGATGGATATACTGAAAATGCCATTGGAATAAACATCAGTGCACATACACAAAGATATATATATAAATTACTAATTTTTAGATGTTTAGAGAACATGCCAACACTTATAGCAGCTACTAGCGAACTAAATGATATTGCTCCCTGTGCGGTACCATATAAGGTGTCATTAGCACCCATTGTTATTTTTATTATATAGGGGATACCTACAATTAGCATTGAAGTTAAAAATAGGTTTAATGCCATTGCTATAAATAATATTTTCAATAGAGTAGGATTTTCTTTACATATGTGGATAACACCATCTTTTATATCATTAAAGATAGATTTTATGATATTACCAGACTGTTCTTGTTTAACAAAAGGCATCTGAATAAATATTTCCATAATCGCTGATAAAAAGAAGCTTATACAACTGATAATTACAATAGCATTAATTCCAAGAATGCCATATAAAACACCACCTAGCACAGGTCCAGCGATATTTGTAAGAGATGCAACTCCAGCTACTATACCATTTGCATTCATTAAATTTTTACTATCAACTAGGATAGGTGTACTCGACTGAACAGTGGGTTGATACATCGTACTTATTACTGAAAGTAGGGTCATGATAATTCCTACAAGCAGTATTGAACCTTTATTGTTAAATAAAAATAATGCTAAGACTAGAACAGTTAAACTACTTGAAAAATCAAAAATAACCATTAAATTTCTTTTATTAAATTTATCTGCAATAGCTCCACCAATAGGGGAACATATTATAATTGGAATTGAAGATACTGCAAGTATTGTGGCAAATATTCCTGCTTTTCCTGTTATATCAAGTATGTATAGAGATAAAGCAAATTTAAGTATTGAGGCACCAAACAGCGAAATTATTTGACCTAATACCATTAAGTTGAAGTTTCTGTTGAAAGTATTTAGTGATTTTGTCATATATACACCTACCTATCTAAAATTATTAAAATATTTATAATAATTGTTATAACACCAATTACTATTGGAAATGTTCTTTTTATCTTAATTCCTAACACTATCAAAAATATAGAAAATATTATAGATAGAATAGAGTAAAAAGGCATAAGTTCACTACCAGGGTCTACAAGTTTTGTATGTATGTTTAATTTTTCATTTACTTTATATATAGCATCGTTTAGTTTTTGTATTAGTTCAATCATAGAGACCTCCTAAAAGAATTTTAAAGCAATTTTAACAGAAAAACAAAATTTGCTATTTTGCTGTGTAATTCAATTTATTTGTTTATTTAATTTGTTTATTTAATTTTATAGTTACTTATTCTACATAATCATTTATTTTACTTATATAATCTAGCAAAATTAGCACATCATATTATTCAAACATGTCATCTACAAGACTATCTATCATGAAATCAAATACTTCAAAATAGTTATATCCAATATCTTCTTTTAACAGTAGACTTGATAATAGAGCATTACAAACACCAAAGGCTTTTTCTTTCTCTATTTTTAGTTTAAAATCATATTTTTCAATTAAATCGTAGAAGCTTTGTATATTGTTATGTTCAAGCGTTGAAACCATATCTTTAGGTAATTTATTTAAAAAAGCAATAGAATCAGAATCTCTAGGACAATATAAGAATGGGTTTTTGTCATATAAGCGATATAACATCTTTAAAGATGCTACAAATCCTTCTTTTGCAGGCATATTATTCAATATTTCGTATATTGATGATATAAGTCTATTTTGAATTCCATTTAATACTTCAAAAAATAACTTTTCTTTTGAGTCAAAAAATGTGTAAAAAGAACCTTTTGCAATTCCTGCTTTTGAACAAAGTTCGTCAATATTAGTTTTTTTATATCCATATCTAGACCAGTGGTTTTCACATTCTAAAATTAATCTTTCTCTTATATTGTTTTTTTCAACTTCTGTAAAGCTTTTAGCCATATTTATCAATCCTTTCCATAAGCATGTATTATGTATGACTTAAAAAGTTTTTTTAGTCATATATATATGATATTGTCCATTTATAAATTTGTCAAGTATAAAGCTATTTATATTTATGTTATTTTTAATTTAACAAATTAAACTATAGATTGTTTTTCAGTTAAATAGGTTAATAAATCATATATAAATTGATAAAGATAACTAATTTAATGAATAGATAAAAAGAGAAGTAGTAAACAAAAGTAGTTAGGATACCTTAAGAGAGAAGTATTTAAATTGCAGGGATATATTAAGATAAAATCACATGAATTACAAAGATACTTAAATTACAAAAAATACTGATTATAAATTTTTTTTTGAGGTAAACGTTTATGAAAAAAAGAAATGTTTACATAACAAATAAATGGCTATAATTTAAATACATAATGTTATATCACAGAGAGGAATAAAAATATGTTTAATGAACTTAGAACAGAAGAAAATGTATATAAAAATTTAATAAATGGAAAATGGGTAGAATCCAATTCAAAAAAACCAATAGAAATTTACTCGCCAATAGATAATTCACTTGTTGGAAAAGTACAATCTATGACAAAGCATGAAGTAGATGAAGCTATTAAAAATACAAAAGAAAGTATGAAGGTATGGTCTGATATGCCTGTATATAAGAGAGCTAATATATTTCATAAAGCAGCTGACTTATTGATAGAGAATATGGATGAAATAGCTAAAATATTGGTACTTGAAATAGCTAAAGATATAAAATCTGCAAGAGCAGAAGTTGAAAGAACAGCAGATTTTTTAAGATACACAGCAGATGTAGGAAAGAATATGGAAGGTGAAGCTATTAGTGGTGATAATTTCCCTGGAGGAACACGCAATAAGATGTCTTATGTTTCAAGAGTTCCATTAGGTACTGTCTTAGCTATATCTCCATTTAATTATCCTGTAAATTTATCCATGTCAAAGATTGCACCAGCACTTATTGGTGGAAATGCAGTTGTCCTAAAGCCTGCTACACAAGGAGCTATTAGTGCACTTCATTTAGTAGAAATTATGAGAAAGGCTGGTATACCAGATGGTGTACTTAACACAATTACAGGTAGAGGTAGCGAAATAGGAGATTATGTTGTAACTCATAAGGGAATCAACTTTATAAATTTCACTGGTAGTACTGAAGTTGGTCAACATATATCCAAAATATCTAAAATGGTACCATTATTATTGGAACTTGGTGGAAAAGATGCCGCTATTGTATTAGAAGATGCAGACCTGGATTTTGCAGCCAAAAATATAGTGGCTGGAGCTTACTCATATTCAGGTCAAAGATGTACAGCAGTAAAGAGAATTTTGGTTCAAGAGAGTGTGGCAGATAAACTAGTTGAAAAAATAAAACCATTAGTAGAGAAGTTAACAGTTGGAAATCCAATGGATGAAGTAGTTATTACGCCTCTTATAGATAACAAATCAACTGATTTTGTTCAAGGATTAGTTGATGATGCATTGCATAAAGGTGCAAAATTAATAACAGGTAATGTTAGAAAAAATAATTTATTCTATCCAACATTGTTAGATAATGTAAGTGTTGATATGAAAATTGCTTGGGAGGAACCTTTTGGACCAGTACTTCCGATTATAAGAGTTAAAGATATAAATGAAGCAATTGAAATTGCCAATCAATCAGAGTATGGACTTCAATCATCAGTATTTACAAGTGATATTGATAAGGCTTTTTATATAGCTGATAAGCTTGAGGTTGGTACTGTTCAAATAAATAATAAGACTGAGAGAGGACCAGACCACTTCCCATTTTTAGGTGTGAAGGCATCTGGGATGGGAACTCAGGGCGTTAAGTATTCAATTGAGGCTATGACTAGACCTAAGGCAGTAGTAGTAAATGTTAAGGGGCTGTAGACTGCTTATAAAAGAAGTAAAAGAAGTAAAAGAAGTAAAAGAAGTAAAGGAAATAGAATAAATAGAACAAATAAAGGAAATAAAATAAGTAACTAGAAATGTAAAAAAATAACTAGAGATATGGATAAATAACTAGAAATATAAAGATAAAAGTATAAATATATAAAAATTAATATAAAGGCAGGATAAAGTGGAGGTACTAATTTTCTCCACTTTATATTTTGTTTTTTAAGATAAATCGATACATTTTTATATTAGCAAAAAATTAAATTTAAAATTTAATTTATAAAGTATTAAATTTATCTGTTATTTTTACAAAGTATAGATATTCATATCATTAAGAATATTAATATAAGAATTTTATAGTTAAATGTGCATTTAAAAGTACAAAGCTATATAAAATAATTTCTATTATTTATTCTTTATTTTAGAATGAATCATGTCATATCGCTAATTAGTATATTTAAAATAAATATCTTTTAGAATGAATCATTTTACACCACTAATTAGTATATTTCTGAAACATAAGTTTTTCAAAATCCTTTATTGGTAATGGTTTAGAAAATACATAACCTTGTAACATATCACAGTTTATTTCTCTTAAAAAGTTTTTTTGAAAATTAGTTTCTATTCCTTCAGCTACAGTGGTCATATTTAACTTTTTTGATAAATCAATTATAGAAACAATTATATCTCTTTCCCGTTGAGAATCTAATCGTTCTGATTTAAAAAATGCTCTATCTAATTTTATAGTATCAACATAGATATCTTTAAGCATATTAATTGAAGAATAACCACTTCCAAAATCATCAATAGAACATTTAAATCCATTTTTATGAATCTCATTTATTATTTCACTAAACACTTTAACATCTTTAAATACAATCGTTTCTGTAATTTCAATTTCTATAAGATGTGGAGGGATAGAATACTTTTCAGCTATTTCTTTATATGCGTTAATAAAATTTTTGAATGAAAAATGATAGCGAGACATATTCACAGAGATTTTTAGCGCATTTAATCCACTATCAATCCATTTTCTTAAAGTACTACAAACTTCTTCAAACACATATAAATCCAATTGTACAATGAATCCATTTTTTTCAAATAAGGGAATAAATTCATTAGGAGGCATTATTCCTTCAACAGGGTGAACCCATCTTACTAAAGCTTCTGCACCACATATAACTTGGGTGGATAATTCTAGTTTTGGTTGTAGATAAACCTGAAATTCTTTTTTCTCAAGTGCCTCATACATTCTGTTTTCTATATTCTTCTCAAGTATAAGTTTTTCTTTATCTGATTTACTATAGAAATTAAAAATACATAGCTCATGATTTTCAATATTCTTAATAGATTTAGAAGCTACATTTGCTCTGTCTTGAATCTTTGTTATTTCCAAAGAAGTGTCATTAATTATATAGGCACCAGCAGTAAAATAGAGCATATATTTATAATCTTTGTTATCATTGAATCTATTAATATGTGTAACTATTGCGTTTAATCTGGAGTTGATATTTTTTTTATCTTCTTTTAGAAGAAGAGTAAAGTTGTCAGCAAAAATTCTAGTAACAAATTCACCTTCATTTAAATGTAATTTTATACAGTTGTAGATATATTTTAAAAGCTTATCTCCAGCAATATTTCCTGCTAAATCGTTTATTAATTTAAACTTTTGCATATTTAGCCAAACAAGAGTGTATGTGCCAGCTGGTGACAAACTTATGATTTCATTTGCTATTATATTAAACTGTGTGCGATTCATTCCACCTGTAGTCTGGTCAGTAAATGCTAGTTTTTCTAGTTCCTTATTATTTTCTTCAATAATTTTGTTTTGCTCAACTAATTTTGTAACATCTGAGTATATCAAAAGATAGATAGGTTTATCATCTTCCCAATCTATACATTCAGCTATGACTTGCATATGGACAATTTCACCTTTAAGATTCTGTGGAGAAATTGGAAAGCAAATATATTTTCCATTTCTAAAATCATCATAATATTTATAAATAGAGTCGAGGTAAATTTCTGAATTTATATCTTCTATTAAAAAATTTACTTTGTTTTTAAACATATCAAAATACTTTTTATTTGCATCTAATAGTTGGAAACCAAAATCAGTAACTTTAAATTTAGCAATAAGACCTGGAAAATTATTGTAAGTTACAGTTTGTTCTATTTGAGCCAGCATTTGTCTTGTAATATCAACCATAACAGAGTAGGAAACAGGGAATCCATCAACAACTTCTCCAGTTAAAAACCCCATTAATTTTATCCAAAGTTTTTTCCCATTACGATGTCTCATACGACCAAGGTGTTCGTATTTTCTCTCTCCCTTAGAGAAAGCTTTTGCGACATTATTCACAAGTTCATTCCAATCATCTGGATTTTCTTTGTAGAAAAGGTCACACTGGTTATGAAAAAGAGATTCATATTCCTCTTTTGTATAACCAAACATTTCATAATAACGATTATTAGCCCAAACCACAGTGTAGTGTTCATCAATTAGATGTTTACTTACGCTTACATCTAATGCGTTCATTAAGAAGTCGTATTCAATATTTGTAAAGTCTGTGTCTTTTGACATTATCGGGCCTCCTCCACAATATACATTTTTTATAGATTAATTTCAATTAAGCAAAAACATAATATATAAATTATTAATAATTTATATATTATAACTAGAGATATAATAATAGTTTTATTTGACTGTTACTTATTTTTAAGCTTATTTTCATACATCAAGGAGTCTGCTTTTGCTATTAAAGTTTCAGTATCAGATATTCCGTCCCATTCAACTAGTCCATAACTAATAGAAAGTGTATAAGGGTAATCTTCAGTGTTACTTAATTTTGATAGTTCATGGTTAATATCAATCATTATTTGCTCTGCTTGGGAAGTAGTTATCTTGTATAAAAGAAATAAGAATTCATCTCCACCATACCTAAACAATAAAGATTGTTCTATATTTATACATTTTTTTATTATTTGAGCAGTAGTGGATATGTATTTATCTCCAAACTGGTGTCCAAATTTATCATTTACAATTTTTAAATTATTTAAATCTGCAAAACATAAAGTAAATTCATAGTTATTAAATCTCCATTCTGATAGCTTTTTATTTGCAAAAGGCCTATTATAAAAACCAGTCAATAAGTCTGTATATACAGTATCACTCAATCTTTTAATTTCATCTTCTATTTTTAGACTTTCCAAATAATCTAGTTGGTTTTTAATATCATAGCCCTTAATTTGAGTGATTCTAAAGCTATATTTTTCTGCAATATAGTTACCTATTAAAACCATTATGGATGATTTAATTCCATATAACTTTAAAATTAATGTGTTTTCAACAGTATAGTATACCATTAGACTCAGGCACAAATATAGATACATTACAAACATAAGACTCAGTAAAAAAATTAAATTTTTTTTATCTTCTAAGATATTTTCAAAGCTAATCTGAGTATTTTTATAAATTTTATAATAAAAATATAATCCTGTAACAATAAAACTAAATGCTATAGGAAATACTCTGTAAATATTTGTAATAGAGTTACTATCAAATAAATATGATGGCATATCTAAGACTATCGAAATTAATGACCTGAAAAATATATTTATTGACAGACCAATAATAGTACAGTTTAATGAATAAAAAAAGGCTTTTATGTTAGACATGGAGTAAGTTACTTTAATCTGTGTAAATAAAACTAACATAAAAATTGTCCAGTTTATAATTAAATTTAACCTTAGATAGGTACAGATTAAAAAAATTGAATAATTAAATAAAGAATATATAATATATATTTTATATTTGTTTTTAGAGTTATCAGTTATAGTATCAAGATATTTAAAAAAATTATAGTGATAAAGATAATAAGATAAATAACATGGCAACGTTGTTAGGATAATTATCATATACATTTTCATTTTAGTTTTTGTTCTTTCTATGATTATTTTGTTTATCAGTATACATTCTAATATCTGCAGTATTAATAATTTCTTCTAGAGTCATTTTATTTTTACTAGATACCTCTACAATACCATAACTAAAAGATATCTGATTTTTCATGGTATTACGTATTTTATCCATGACTTCTTTTGTAATATTTTCACTATATTGAGGCATAATCACTATAAATTCATCTCCTCCTATTCTAGCAAATATATCTTCTGTTCTTAAATTGTCAATAACTATATTTGAGAAGCTAATAATGTAGCTATCTCCAGCCAAGTGTCCATATGTATCATTTATTGTTTTTAACTTATCCAAATCAATATATACTAATGAAAATAATAACTTATTATCAATATAAGATTGCATTTTTTCAAAAGCAAATTTTCGAGTATATGCTGATGTTAAATCATCAATATTAGCCTTTTTATTTAATAAGTCAACTCTTAATAATTGTTCATATTTTGTTATTTCTAATTTATGGTGTTCTTTTTCTAAATAAATATTTTTTTCAATAGAATATATATGATTAATAAATATAATTATTTGTAAAGCTAATAATATATTACTTCCAATTATAAAGTAGGAAGTTAAAGCCTTTGGAGGTGAAAGTATAACCTGTATGCTGTCAAACAAGATATATCCTATAGCAAACCAAATAAACTTTGAAAACAAATTAAGTTCTATATTATTTTGAACCAATATAAAAACATGTTCTTTTATTTTATCTATACAATACAACAAGATAAAATTTAAAGTATAAGCTATTAAAATACTAATTAACCTATAGTATGTATCCATATATAGGGTATATAAGCTTGTATTTTCCAATAGTGACATTACACTTAAAGTAATAAGGTGAAAAATACAAAAACTTATTACTGACATATTAGATATAAAGTATTTATTAGCATTTTTATTATTTATTAAAAATACCTTATGATTCATTAGATGAAATAATATATAAAATAGTGGTAATGGTAATTTTGTAAACATCATTATCAAAAAAATTAATGGTTTTATTAAAAATATTGATTTATAATTTTTATATGGTGATATAGTTTTGTTTTGGGCAGATAATATTCTGCATATATAAATATTACAGAATTCAATTATTGATATAATAGCTATAGCTAAAAAAATATAGTATTTCATAGTAAATCCTCTTTTAAAGTGAAGTTGTGTTTAATTAAAATAGAATAAGTCTAATGTATTCAAATTTTGCGAATTTTAGTTGTATATCTACAAATTGCTTTAATATGATTATATTTTTTTATCATATGTGTTTATGTTATAGAGTATTTCAATCTTGTTCACCCATTTTATATTACTACCATAATTCTATCTGTTTATTCTGTAAAATAAGTTAAACCATTTCATTGTTAAATATATGTATATATTCATTAGAAATTTGCATTATTGACAATTTTCTAACTCATTTATAAATAATGGTAGGATATTTTAAAGTATTATAAGATTATAAAACTTAGACCATATATATAAATGGTTTATAATAATTATAGTTTATGGCATAAAAATAAGCAACTATTTTAAATTATTAAAGAGGAAAAAATATGAAAAAAAAACCACAGTATTTAATTATTTTTCAATGCTTAATTCAGCAAATTTATACAGGCAAAATTGTAGTTGGAGATAAACTCGGCTCCATTCAAAAAATGTCTAAAGAATATATGGTATCAAAAAATACCATAAAAACAGTAATTAAAATGTTATCAGAAGAAGGTTTTATAGAAACAAAAGCTGGTGCTAGACCAGTATTGATTCATAATGTAAGTGAAAAATTAGTGGAATCTGAATTGGTGTATGAGAAAATTTTGCAAATAGCAGATATGTATCAAGTTTTTAGCTTAATATTTCCTGCGCTTGCTGTTTATAATATAGAGCGATTTACATCAAAAGACTTGCAAGAATTATATGATATTATCAGCTATATGGAAAAAAATAATTCAAACCATTTTATATTTAGAGAGCAAAAACTAAAATATATAAATAAACTAATCAGCAAGTCAAATAATTTACTTATTCATTCTTTTTGTGATATTATTCAGAGTAATATAATGGTTTCACAAATAACCTATAGTATTGATAAATTAGATGATAGTTCTGTAGATTTTTTTCGAGATAAGTATATTGAACAAATAAAGCAGGTTTATTTATACGCATTAAATAGAAATTTTACTGAATTTAAACAATTATTAATTTATATGTATGAAAAAAATAGGGAATTTACTTTAGAAATTGTAAAAAAACATATTTCACAGGAGAAAGCTAGAGATGATTTTAGTTCTATGGCATTAAAAAATTGTTATCTATATGATTTAATTGTTTCTGATATCATATCTCAAATTTTTGAAGGAAATCTTAAAACAGGGGATTGTCTACCATCTATTAATTCTGTAATTAGTAAGTATAATATATCTCTTCCAACAGTTAGAAGTGCATATAATGAATTAAATGAATGTGGAATTGCTAAAACAATTAATGGAAAGGGAACATATATAACTCTTTTTTCTGAGTATACTGATGATTATATTAAAACAAAAGAAGGAGCTAAAAGATTAAAATTGCTTTTAGATGCTATGGAGTTTGTTACGATTACATTAGAAGATGTGGTGCTTTTAGTGGGTGAGAATATAGATTCTGTGATGATAGAAAATATAGAAGCTCATTTAAGACATCTACAAAAGAATTCTGAAGAATGTAATATCTATCCAGATTTCGTTTTGCTATGTAAAATAGTGGACTGTTCAGAAATTTATATAATGCAAGAAATATTTATGCATTTAAAGCAATATATTGTATTTGGGATTTATATAGAGCGATTTTTTCCTGAAAAATACCCCGAAATTTTAAAAACACGTTTCGGGATATGTTTTGAAATATTGATGTACTTAAAAAAAGGTGATGTTAAAGGATTTTCAGTAGCATTTTCAAATCTTTTTAAGAAGTCTTTTCAACAATTGAAAAAATGTTATGTCTATATAGAAAGTATAATAGAAGAGTAAAGTTAAAAGTATCATTAAAGACAATATAGAGATAGTATAAATTTTATTTATCTTGTACGTATAATAGGCTAGATAGTGGATTTTTTATGGGTGGAGTAGTTGAAAGCATCCATTATTAATTTTTAAATGTTTATTTAACAACAATACATATTTTACTATAAAAAAAGGTTCACTATAATTATGGTGAACCTTTTTTATTATTTATCAGAATTAGATTTTTTATTTATATGGGATAAATAGTAACTGTCATCAAAAATAATTAACATACACTCTAAAATTATTATAAAATTTCCAACTCCATATACAGTCCAATATTCTTTAAAATGAAGGTAAATCTCCCTTCAATGCTATTAGATTTGTAATAAACGCATAGAATTAGCACTTCTAAAAGCACAACCTCTATTTAAATATCTATCATAAGCCTCTCTATCGTATTTAGTTATATATGTACATAAACCTTCTTCATAATTATCTCCTTCAAAATCTACAAAATGAGATAAATACATATATACTACCTCATCATTGTATTTTGGAGCTCCTCCTCTTGATTTTTTCTAGCTGCTGACATAGCATATGAATTTGCTGTTGTTGCTACGAAAAAAGTAGTTGCTAGTGTTAAACTTAATACCTTTGATTTAGTTTTTTTCATTTGTTTTCCATCTCAAATAACTTTACATTATCCTACGATTTAATTATTTATAGAATTTTTATCAACTTTATACTTATGCTTTAAATTAATAGTAATAGCAATTGCTGTTGCTATTATAAACTCGCTTAATATTACACCTGGATTCCAAATTTCAAAATAGAAGTGCCCAATAATATATATAGCGAATGCAATTAAGTATGTGGCTAGACAGCTTAATACAATAAATAAGATTTTATCCTTTTTTATTTCCTTTTCAACTAACTGCTGTTGCTGTTTTTCTAGAATTTCTGTTCTAATTGATATCTCATCTATTTCAGATGGCTTCAAAAGATAATCTATTGTAACATTAAATATTTCGCTTAAAGCAATTAACTTTTCTGTTTCTGGAACAGATTGACCTGTTTCCCATTTTGATATACTTTGTCTTGATACATTAAGTTGTTCTGCTAAATTCTCCTGAGATAGATTATTTGCTTTTCTTAGTTTTAAAATTTTTTCAGATATATCCATTTTATTTTCCTCCTCAATCTTTATTCTAAAATATTAACAAATATACAAGTTGCACACTATCAATCCTACTATGTTTTTTGTCAACTTTGAGTTGCATCTTTGTAATAATAGGCATTTTATATAAATTTTATTATTTGATAAAGTAGCTTAAAGTTATGAATTCAAGAAAATTTTAATATCTAAGTATAGTACAGGGGATAAAATTAGAGGAAAGAATATTTTGGTATAAGCTTAAAATATTACTAATTACTAAATAAAACTCCCAAGTTCATTTGAATTTGAGAGTTATTTATTGCAAAACTAGACTTTATGTTGTCCCAATGTGATTTGAAATGATGTACCTTTTCCAATAGTGCTAGAAACTGAAATACTACCTTCATGTGCATCAATAATCTGCATAGAGATAAATAAACCTAATCCTTTACCTTGTATATGATGGTTTTTGCTACTATAGTATTTATCAAAGATGTCACTTGTCATCTCTACATCCATACCAATACCATTATCAGTAATATCAATACAAGTTCCTTTAGATGTTTGTTTTAAAACAACATTTATTTCTGTTCCATCAGGATTGTGTTCAACACAATTTATTAAAAGGTTATAAATGGCTCTGTACATTAGCATCTCATCAATAACTAAATGCAACCTTCTCAAGTCTGTATGAAATTCAAATATCTGATTTTCTGATTTTGGATTGTTTGCTACATCAGCAATGAGTTTTTGAAGAAAGGCAACCATTTCAACTTGTGTGTGCTTAAGCTGTATCTTCCCAGAGGAATCTATAAAAAAAGTCAGGCTTAAATCATCTATTAACTTTTCGATATATACTCCCTTTTTATATATATTATTCAGAAATGTCATTCTTTCTTCTTCACTAAAATTGTGGTTTTTATTAAGCAGTAGAGAAGAGTACCCATTGATATATGACAGTGGCGTTTTCAAATCATGTGATACACCAGCAAGCCAATCAGTTTTTGCCATTTCCAGCTTTTCTCGTTCAATCTCAGTTTCTTGAAGCTTATTGCCTAAAGCTTTTATATTTACAATAACTTCCTTATACATAAAGTGGTACCATTTTAACTTTCCATTTTTGGTAAAAGCTTTTTCAGCTATTATATAATCTCCTTTTGATAACTTGCTTATTGAACCAATTATCAAGTAAAGTGGTCTAACAAGAAATAAACAAAAAAGTATTCCTCCTGTAATAAAGCAAAAAGCAATTATAAGTATGCTTGGAAAATAGTCAATGGACGAATTAATTACATATAAAGGTTTAGATGCGCTTTCAGAATATATCAACTGAGTAAGTAACATAAATAATGTTACGAAGTACACTAGGAATATAAAGAGACCTACTGTAAAGTAGGCAATGAAACGAAAATATAGTTTTTTCAATATATCAACTCCCATCTGGTGGTATGAACTTATAGCCAATTCCACGAAGGTTTGTAATAACCTTGTATGGTTTATTATCATCTAGTATCTTTTTTCTAAGCTTGGATATATGTATTGTAACAGTCTTTTCATCTCCATATCCTTGTAGTCCCCAAATTGTATCATACAAATGTGATGTGGTGAAGACTTTATTAGGATTTTGGCAAAAGAATTCCATCAGTTCAAGTTCTTTGGCTGTACATTCGACATCCTGATTATTTACAGTAAGTATACCACGTGTCATATCAAGGACTATATAGCCATAACGATAAATCATAATACTTTCTGAATGAGTATTTAATGCTGAACGTTCGAGTTGTTGACGTCTAAAAATAGCCTTGATTCTTGCTACAAGTTCCATTGTATTAAATGGCTTTGTTATGTAGTCATCACCACCAATGGCAAGTCCTGATAACTTATCGTAATCACCAGTTCTGGCAGTTAGAAATATGATAGGTGCTATGGTTTGTCTGCGGATTTTTGTACATAAGTCAAATCCACAATAATCTGGCAGCATTACATCAAGAATGATAAGGTCATATTGATTGTTTTTTATGCACTCAAGAGCTTCGTTGCCTGTTGATACACAAGTAATATTATGATATTGCTCTTTATTTAAGGTAATTTTCACTAGTGTTAAAAGCCCTTCTTCATCATCAACAATAAGTATCCTTTCGGGGTTTTCCAATCTGTCATTCATAATATTTCATCTCCCAGTATACAAAAATAGTATCATCATAATATCATACATACAAAATGTAATCAACAAATATTCTTTTATTTTTACCCTCACTTTACTTTTATTTTACTTTCATATTGTATCTTATTTAGTAAGGATAAAGATAAACATAGGAGGTAAAAGATGATAAAATCACTGAAATTAAGAGGATTATGTGTTCTATTATGTGGGGTCTTGATTGTTGGTGTAGCTACAGGATGTGCATCTCAAAATACATCATCAAAAAGTTCAAAAGTTAAATCAACACCTAAAAAAACACAAGAAGTTACCCGTGTAAATTATGAAAAACAGGTGAAAGAATTTAAGGAAAAATATGCCAAGAAACCAAATGATGAGGTTATAGGATTAGAGTATGCTCAAATACTATTTACATTAGGCGATTTTGCAGAAGCACAAGAGATATTAAAGCCATTAGCAAGTTTAAAAAAGGTCTCACCAGAGGTTATTTATCTTTCAGCGCAAATAGAACATCTGAATGGAAATTATACACAAGCTGAAAAATTATACAAGACTCTAATAGAAGAGTATCCTGATAAATTTAAAACAAAAGCTGAAGATGGATTAGTATTGACATATTACCAAACAAATCAATATGAAAAAGCTAGCAAGTTATCTTTAGAAAAAGAAAAACAGAATAATGCCATACTAGAAATGATGCAATCTTTTGAAGATAAACAAGCAAACCAAATTAACTGGAATGGAAAAGAAGAAAGTGCTATTCCATTTGTAACAAGTGAACCCCTACCTGTTGTTCCAGTTGAGATAAATGGAAAAAGAATAAATGCTTTTATTGATACTGGTGGTGCAATGTTTGTTGCGGATAGTAAACTTGCAAAAGAGCTTGGTATTAAAACAGCTTCAAAGAAAGAAGGTACATTCCAAGGAGGTAATACCACCGAAGTTGGTTTTGGTTAAGTTGACTCACTTACTATAGGAGATGTAAACATGAAGAATGTCCCTGTAATGATGGGTTCATTTGAGGGATTTGAAGAAGCATTTAAAGGTAATGCGTCAAATGTTCATGGCGTTATTGGTATAAGTGTATTGAAGGAATTTATACCTACAATTGATTATTCTAGTGGCCAGTTGGTATTAAGACCTAGAAATGAAGTAGGTATGGCCAATGCCAATAAAATGCTTGCCAACGATAAAGTATTAGAAGAGATTTCATTCACGCTTGCTTCTACTCATTACATGTATGCTAAAGGTTCAATAAATCAGAAAAGTGGAATGAACTTCTTTATGGATTCAGGGTTTGCTAATGGAGAAGGTGCTGGAATGCAACTACCTAAAGAAACAATGGACTTAGCTGGGATTCCAATGCCTGAGTTAAAGTCAGCTTCTGAAGGACAAAGTAGTGGAATGGGAGGAAGTGATTATAAAGACGGTACTTTTGAAATCTCATCATATAGTCTAGGTAGCTTGCAACTGGAAAATGGATTTGGGAACTATACAACAGGTGAGGAATCTAGATATTATGAGGAGGTTGGATTCTTTGAAGATGGTTTGATAGGTCATAATTATTTTAAGAATTACAAATGGACAATGGATTTTGATTCTATGAAGATGACATTCAGTAATTTGAAATAGTACATAGACTAAAGACTAAACAGTATATAAATAAAACTTAGTTAACACTGCCTTTTATTATAAAAACTATTATTAAAACATTACATGTATTTTAACAACACGACAGTACAAGAGATGTATTGTCGTGTTGTTTTATTTATAATATAAATTATTTGTAAACCATTTAATTATCTTAATCATCATTCAAATTTATGTTTACTTGTATAGTTGCCAACACTTATATGATATTGATTAAATCTAAAAGAATGTAGGTTTAAATTAGATGATTCTGTTTTCCTTTTTTTATGTTTATATATAGTTCGATTTCTAAAATAATTATTTTAACATTGTTGAAATAGAAACAAAAGTTTAATATAATATTGTTAATGCACTAACAGGTGGGAGGATAGGCTATGAATAAAGAAGAACAGGTCATAATGGGTTTCAGGGACTTATTAAACAAGATGGTTTGGCTTAATAAATTTAAGATGGAAGAAAGTCTTAAAGGTTATAAATCTTCTGAAGTACATTGTATCGAATACATTGAAAGAAATGTAGATTGCAACGTGACAAAGCTTGCAGAGCACTTTTATATGACTAGAGGTGCAATAAGTAAGCTAACTAAGAAACTCATAAAAAAAGGAATTATCGAAAGCTACCAGAAGTCTGATAACAAGAAAGAAATTTATTTTAGACTTACTGAACAGGGGAAAGCAGTTTATAAAATTCATGAGGGACTGCACAATGAGTTTCAAGAACGTGATAAAGCTGTATTTGAGCAGGTAACTGACGAACAATTTGATATTATGATTGGCTTTGCGGAAAATTACAATAGGCATCTGGATGCAGAAATAAAGAAACAAGGTATAATATTAAGTCAAAATAAATTAGAATAAAGAAATTGAAACTATAGACAGCCCAACTCTATTGAGAACGGGCTGTATTTTTATTGCTATTATTTTGTTGACAAGGAAACAAAATGGTGGTACGATAAATATGTTTCCAAGGAATCAAAATAATAAAGAGATAAATATATTCCCTAGGAGTTGAAGTAATAAAAAAAAGAATATGTCTTCAAGGAATTATAATAATGAAAAAAGTAAAAAAGTAAAAAAGAAATAGAAGGAATGTGTTTCTGAAGGAAACCAAATTATACTTTTTGAGAGGAGGATTTAAGTGTTTATATTTAAATCAAATAATGAACAGAATACAGAACAAATTGTAAATAAAAAGGCTTTGATATTTGGTCTTATATCTGCGTTTCTTTGCGGAATCGGGTTCACTATCATAGCACCTGTTGTTCCATTCTTAGTGCAACCTTATACAAATAGTCCATCAGAACAAACTATAGTTGTTACAATGCTAACTTCTGTTTATGCAATCTGCGTGTTTTTTGCAGCTCCTGGGCTTGGAGCTTTGAGCGACCGATATGGACGTCGTCTATTACTCTTATCATGCCTTTTGGGTTCTGCAATAGGGTACTTAGTTTTTGGAATAGGAGGAGCTCTATGGGTACTATTTGTTGGACGTATAATAGAAGGTATAACAGGTGGTAGCATAAGCACTATCTTCGCATATTTTGCAGACATCACTCCTAGAGAATATCGAAGCAAATACTTTGGATGGGTGAGTGCTTTTTCAGGTGTAGGCTGTGTTATTGGTCCAACTGTAGGTGGATTACTTGCTAAGTTTGGTTATTCTGTACCAATGTACTTTGGGGCAATAATAACTTTATTGAATGTTATTTATGGATTCTTATATATGCCTGAGAGCCTTGATAAGAAGAATAGATTAAAGGAGATTACACTTGCAAGGCTAAATCCATTTATACAGCTTGCAAATGTACTTTCTGTAAAAAACTTAAAAAGGCTACTTGTATCAGCATTCTTACTTTGGATACCAAATGGGTCTTTACAGTCTGTCTTTTCACAATTTACAATAGATACTTTCAATTGGAAACCCGCACTAATTGGACTTGTATTTTCAATTATGGGTATCCAAGACATCATTTCACAAGGTTTTATAATGCCAAAGCTTTTGAGAAAACTCAGTGATGCACAGATAGCCATTCTTGGAATGATTTCGGAGATTATAGGTTACAGTTTTATTGCAGCATCGGCACTGTTTTCATTCTATCCTATTTTTATTGTTGGAATGTTTATATTTGGTTTTGGCGATTCTATCTTTGGACCTTCATTCAATGGGATGATATCCAAGTCTGTCGATTCTAGTGAACAGGGAAGGATTCAAGGGGGTAGTCAATCTATTCAATCTTTAGCGAGAATAATTGGACCTATCATTGGAGGTCAAATCTATGTGTCTCTTGGTCATGCGGCACCTGCTTTTATGGGCATGATACTTATAGCAGTGGCAATATCAGTTTTGTATAGGGGAACACATGCAAATGTATAAACTTTGTAAAATCTAATAAGTAAAAATTCAATTTATGGAGCAGTTGATTTTAATAGATTGACTGTTTTTTTGTATTATATTATTTTTAATTAAATAAATTTGACTTTCAAAGTTTTTTATACAAACTATTTGTCCAGTTATGCACTTTTATCGACTAGTTACACGAATTGTATTGAATATTTAGAAAATTGGTACTATTATATAAATAAATTTAAACATATAAGGAGGTTTTTTATATGAATATTCATTGTGGAGGATGGTCAAAGTTTAGAGCAGTAGAAAAAATAATATAAAGTAGAAAATGTAATTAGATATAAAATAAAAAGTATAATTAGATATATAAAATAAAATTACTGTGTTAGTAAAGGCTATATTTTACAAGCACAGTTATTTTAACATTAAAAAATTTTATAAACAAGGGGGAAGATACATGGAAGAAAAAAATCAGCTTTTAGAAGAAATCAAAATCCTATTAGATGAAGGGAAAGTAGCAATAGATAAGGCTATAAATAAGAATCTAATTTTGATTCTTGGAGGCACAGGTTGTGGGAAAAGTACAGCAATTAATTATCTTGCAGGATGTGAAATGAAGGAAGTAGAAGATGAAGATACTGGTATCTCATATATTGAATGTGTAGACCCTGTTGCAGAAATTGGTTCAGGAGCTGTTTCACAAACTTTGTATCCCAATATTGTAGATATGAGAAGAGAAGTAGAAGGAATGGATGCAAAATTATGTGATACTGCAGGATTCAGTGATAACAGAGGTGTAGCACATGACATTAGTGCAGCAGTTTCGTTGGGAGAGGTGTTTAGAAATTCTGCATCTATATGTGGCGTAGTTGTACTAATACCAGAAGCAGATATATTAGAGGCTAGACTTACAAAAGTACTTGATTTATTTCAACAATTAAATATGTGTCTTCATAAAGAGAATTTTAGAGGAAGTATTACTTTCTTTGTTTCTAAAAGCTTTTTAGGAAGAACAGAAAAACAAATATATAATGTGATTAGAAAAAAATACGAACAATTGTGTGAAAGTCCAGAAAATAATATACAAGATAAAGCTTGGTTATTTGAAGAATTGCTAAAAGGAGAAGGAAAAAATATTCATCTTTGTAAACCACTTGAAGCAGAGCAAAGAGAAGGATTATTAAAAGAAGTAATAAATTTAGAAGAAGTAAAAGATAAAACATCAGCATTCCAATATCCAATCAGTGCAGATGCAAGATTAGTTTTAGATACATTAATAAAAGATATTCAAGGTGGTATAGTATCTAGACTAGAAGTTTATGTTAAGGAATATACAGAAGACTTTATTGAAAAGGTTGAAAGAGTAACAATGATTCAAGAAATGTCAAAATATGATAGAGTAGTAGACATATTTAAAGACTGGTTAGAAAGTTCAGTTAATACAGCTAGTATTACTTTAGATAAATTTATCAATTTATTGTCAGGAGAAAGTGGATTATTCTTGGAAGACACATGTATAAAGTTACAAAATGAGATAAAGAGAAACTTGGGTATAATTAAAGACTTAAATAAATATACAGACCATGGAGATGCTGAAATTTCACTATCTTCTGTATATATGGAATCTATTATAGAAAAAACAAGTAAAAGTATAATGGAACAAAAATTTATTATTATAAGAAAGAAAGTAGAAGAGATTTTAGTTTCTTATGAGGTACAAAAACAGGTATGGACATTATCAAATAGAGATAAATTGATGGAAGTTGCAAATAAAACAGATTACATATATAGTAAACGTGATTTTGAGCCTATTTTAAAGAATCTTACAGATAGAAATAGTGAAGAATTAGGAGAAAATATAACAAGATTAAATACCTATGGAGAAAAAGGTAATGAAATAATTAGAAATCTTGTAAGTAAATATATTTTAACTCCATTTATAATAAAAACATTTGAACTTAAAAACAAGACAGTCATAGAAGTGAAGGCACTAATTCCAAACTTAGTAATAAGTAGTGTTCTAGAGGCTTTTAGAAATAGAAAAGTGGGAGAGGATGTCTCTACAATTATGTTTTCAGCTAAAGATACTATCTATATGGATGATAATCTTGGAATGGATTTTGCATCAGAAAAAAATAGCATTATTTCTTGTAAGAATCTTGATGTAAGTAGTAATGCTAAGATTAATGTAAGTGGAAAGAGTGGAAATATTATAGATAATTCTATATATGGAAGAAATGGTGAAGATGGTAGAGATGCAGGAAATATTTATTTATATATTAAGGAAGAAATTAAAAACTATCGCCTTACACTAATAGCAAATGGAGGAAATGGTTCAAGAGGAACAGATGGTAAAGATGGTGAGACTGGAAGCACAGGTAGAAATGGAAGTGATGCAGGATATACAAGTAGTTTCCATGGACAAATGTTTAAAGGTTATTTTGCATCAGGAACAAGTGGTGCAAAAGGAGGAAATGGAGAAAAAGGAGGAAATGCTGGAAGAGGTGGAAATGGAGGAAGTAAAGGAAATATCTACTTCTTGGCAGATTCAGATGAAAAGAGAGATAAGTTAATCAGCTGTTGTGATATAACAGTAAGAGATGGAGAAAGAGGTCCAGATGGAAGACCAGGATTTGGTGGAAATGGAGGAAAAGGTGGTTATCATGGTTATAATACACTTTCATTTTCTCCAAGTGCTATAGATTCCACTGTATACTATACAGGATATTTTACAAGTTGGGATTATAAGCTAACTGGTATTGCTAGTTATCGTATAACTTTTGAAGGTGGAAGTTGGAAAGAAGGAAAAGAAGGTCCATCAAGAGAGTATGCTGATTATGGAGATAGAGGAGAATCTGGAGGATATAATAATCCAAATTCTAAAGTATCAACAGCAGTTTTAAAAGTAGAAGAAAGTTTTGTTAAAGAGAAATATCAAAACTATTGTGCTGAAGTATAGAAAGGGATGAACACATGGCAAATGAATTGTACAATGGAATCATAAATCTTTTAGAAGATGGAAGGCATGAACTGGAAAGATACAATTTAGGAGAAAAATCGATTTTGTTATTCCTGGGTGCTTCAGGAGTTGGAAAAAGTACTTGTATCAACTATTTAAAAGGTTGTGAGATGGAAGAAAAGACAGATGCGGAAACTGGACAAGTATACATCACAGCTAAAGATTCAGCAGTTGATATTGGAAATGGTGTATATTCTAAGACTTTATGCCCAGAAGTTGTAGATATTGAAAATAAAGCATTTTCCTTATGCGATTGCCCTGGATTTTTTGATAATCGTGGAGCAGAGTATATGATTGCAGGAGCAATGCTTGTAAGAGAAACTATCTCTGCATCTTTAAAGGTAAAAGGGATAGTAGTCATTTTAGACTACCAGTCTTTACTGGACTCTAGACATACACTGTTAATTGATACAGCTAAAAACTTAAAAGATATGTTTAATGAATATACACAGTATAAGGAAAATTTTTTCTTTCTTATCAATAAAATACCTAAGTCACCTAGTAGTAGTGTAACAAAAGAAAAAGTTAGAAATATACTGAAAAAAGTAAAAGAAGACCTAGATAATCAAGAAAAAGATTATGAAGGTTATAAAGAACTGGTATATCTGTTAAATGTGATACTATCAGATAATGTGTCTATAGAATTGTGTAATCCACTAGATACAAAGCCAGAAAATCTATTGGGAGAACTAGAAAAACTTCCAAATACTTTCAAAAAAACTGATATGGGATTGATGCTTACAGCTTCTTGTAAAATAGAGGTACAAAAAGCTGTTGATATAACATATAAAGAACTAGAAAAACTTTTACCTTCTTATATAGAAAGTGTAAAAAAGGCGTTAGAAGATTCTATTTCTATTTTATCTTCTATAGAAAATTTAAAAGAGAAAAAAGCTCAGTTGGAACAAATGAGTCAGAGCTTAGGAAAAACAAATAGTATTGAAGGACTCATGAGATTTGTGCAAGAACTTTTCTATGGTGATGGTGTACAAAAAGTAAACATATTAGAAAAAATACGCCTTGTTTTAGAGCTAAATAGTTATTGTAGAGAAACTAATATTGTCGGTCTAAGTGAATTGTTAAAATCATTATTAAATACAACGCTAGAAGACACTTTAAAATGTATTAAATACTGGATAGCAGAGAAGGAATTGGAAGAGGAAGAAGCTGAGAAACTTCTAGATGAAGAATATAGAAGAGAAAAAATTCAAAACTGTACATATATAAAATCATATGAAAAAGACAAAGTGCTTTCTATATATATTCCTGTACCTAAAGTGAATTTATCAGATTTGACTAAAATCATATCTGGATATAAACTTAATGAATTATCATCTATATATATGTATGGAGAGTGTGAGCTAAAAATAGATTGTGATATGAAGAAGGATGTTTTCTCAGGTAAAAACATAGTTCTATTGGTTGAAAAATTATGTATACCAAAAGGTTCTTATTCAATTAATGTTTCTGGAAATGATGCAAAAAAATTGGATGGAGAAAGTTCTATTTATAACGGAATGAATGGAAGAGCTGGAAATAATGCAGGAACTTCAGGCGATATTTTAATATCTTTTAAACATATACAAAAAGAAGGCGAACTTAAGCTTTATGCTGATGGTGGACAAGGTGGAAACGGCCAAGATGGAAAAGTAGGAGAAACAGGAGCATACGGAATAGCTGGAGCAAATGCAAAACTAGGTTCTAAGCCAGAGAAAAAAGAGTTTACTAAGGAGAAAGATACAAAATACTATATAGTAGAAGCAGAAAAAGGAAAACAAGGAAATACTGGAGGAACAGGTGGAGATGGTGGAAATGCTGGTCTTGGAAGTAAGGCTGGACAGATTTATCTCCTTGGACAAGCAACAGTACTAAAAAATTCTATAAACCAAAGAGACGGAAGACATGGCTTAGCAGGAAAAGGCGGTTCTGGAGGAAAAGGTGGAGCTGGAGGTTTTGGAGGAATCCGAGGAATTTTTGAAGAAACAATAAGATATATAGGAACTTCTGTTCCAATAGATGATAGTGACAGAAACTATTACTATTTTGATAGATATGTGATAGGTCGTGGTTCAGACAGTAAGGAAACAGCAGATGATGGAAAGGCACTAGATGCTCTTTATGCAAAACACAAGGACTGGACAATTAAAAAACTTGCAGATTCAGGCCTAGATGGAGCAGATGGAAAAGAAGGGCATCCTGGAAAATCATTAGTAGAAAACGCATTGCTAAAGCAGGAGTATTCTCTATCAATGGATACATTTTTCTATCAATTCTTTGAAAGATTTGGTTTTTCTGGAAGTAAAGGATATAGAAACCTTAAACTTTTATGTTCAGTAGGAATTTTAGAAGCAGATATTTTAGAAATTTCACATATTTATGAGATTTTTAATGCAGTTGAGAAAGTGGAAATGCAGTTAAATAGAGAAATTCTTCAGAAATATTATAAATTTGATAAGAAAAATAAAGAAGTAATTTCGTTAGATGATATGCATACAAAGAAAGAGTTTTACCAAGAAGCAAAAGAGATTTATGACTATCTTATAAATAAATTGATGCAGTCTAATAGAATAGAAGCTTTTGTAAAAGAAAATCAGAGTTTTAGTGAATGGAGTATGATTTTATTTGCATTAGAACAGAAAGCAGCATTTTATATGCAGATGATAGAGGAAGATGAAATTGGAGGAAATCGTGTTACAGATATTCGCACTCTGACAGATTATCTAGAGAAGACTTTAAAAGAATTGGAACAAGGAAAAAAAGATGAATTAAAAGAAGCATATTTCAATACATATAAGGAAAATGTCTTAACTCAAATTGACTCAGGAAATCAACAAATAGAAGTTTTGAAAAAAGAACTTGAAAATAAAATGCTTTCTGTTGGAGCAAAAATGAATCTTTTGATTCAAGAAATTCTAAAGATAAAAGAAGATGAAAAAGGAGACATAAAGAAATTAGAAGAAAAGAAGGAAAAACTTCAGGAACAAATGAAAACACAGCTAATTCTTTCTGGAATACAGAGTGCGTTGAGCTTACTATCATCATTAAGTGGTATTGGTCAAGCTTGTCTGGGAGCTTTTGATAGTGCAAAATCTTTAAAAGAAAATCTTTCAGCTAAGGAAGAAGAGTACCAATGGACTAACAGAATGGTTAGTTTTTCAGATTTCAAAATGGATTCTGAAGGTATGAGTTTTGTCCTTGGAACTCAGTTAAATGAAGATAGAAAAAATGCTTTAGGAGCAATGACAAATAAACTAGTTGGTGTCGATGATGGAAAGATAGATAATTTTAATAAAATTAAAGAGATTATGACTAAGTCTTTAGATAATAATGACTATCAAGGGAAAGATAATGACATTGCAGCAGCAAAAAATGGACTGGATGAAGGCGAGTATGAAAAGATATACACAAACATTCAGAAAAAAGAAATGGGTATGTTGGAAGCAAATTATAGTAATAAACAACAAAAAGATAAGTTGGCTGCACTAGAGAAGTGTAAAGCATCTATTGAAAGACAGCAAAGAACAGCAACTATTAAAAATGTATTAAGTATTGGTAGTGCAAGTTGTTCTTTTATCAATACAGCAATTAGTAGTGTTAATAATTGTCTAAATGTAAAAGCTAGTTTTGAAGATAAAATAAAAGTAGTCAAAGATGCGATTAAGACAAAAGAAGATAATATTAAAAAACTAGATAGTTTAAATACTCAGATGGCAGAGTTCAAAGATAAAACATTGAAAGAATCTATTATACCATTTGTAGACGGATTTGATACTATAGTTAAAAATCAGGATATTTTTGAAAATGAGATAAGCAGATTAAAAATGAAAGATGTATTAACAGAATTAACTAAGAAGTTTGAAAGCTTGAAAATGGAAAATGCAGAGGATATTTCGGGAATTTTCAAAAAAGTACAGGACATGATGTATGCTCAGATTATTATTACTGACAAGATTGACAAGAAAAAAGACAATCTTGCAATGGGAGAACTGATTTATCACATGTCAGACAGTGGTAACCAAATGAATGAGTATCAGAAAAAGCTTATTCATCAAATTGAATTGAATCAGATTAGATATTTGTGCCAAGTGGAGGCAGCAGCTTTTCAATTATGGACGTTTCCATTTGGAAGCAATATAGTAAATATCTTAAATAGATGCCATGTAGGAATAACAGAAAATGAAGATGAGGTGTTAAAGCAGGCAAAGGAACAAAATAGACAAATTAAAGAGTTTTTAGCTCAAGATACTTATCAATGGCAAAAAACAGACAATCATATTTTGAAAATACCATTAGCAGGAAGTTTGGCTGGAAAATCACGTGTGGGATTTGAAAATACATTTTCTTTATATGATTGTAATGAAGAAGAAGTGAAAAAGCTTTTGACAGGAGAAGAAATTAGCTTTGAAATTCCAATAAATCAAAACTATGATGCAATGAAATATGTAACTATTTATGCAAATATACCTAATCTTAGACGAAATATTTTAGATGATAGTTTAAAAATAAATGTACATATGCATTTATATGATAAAGGATATTTTTCTCTATATGATGATAACAAAGATATGTACTATCAATATGTATTTCCACAAAATTATATCGATATTACACATGGTTTGGATGTTAAATATAGAAAAGATGATGATTCAGATTCAGTAAACTCTATCTGGTCTTCAATAGAAGATAAAGGAATAGAAAAGTTTAAAAATGCGGGATTAAACTCTGGTAGAAGCCCGTATTCTATGGCTAAACTTTCCTTGAAAGCACATTTTAATAAGAAGCTTTCTTATGACTTATTGACAAATGAGCAAAGTAAAAAGCTAGAGTCATATTTTGAGAAGAGTAGTAAAGATGCATGGAATCAGAGTATAGAGAGCTTTAAAAAACTTGGATATATTGATAAAAGAGGCGTTTTGCTAAAAAACTGGTCTGAAATCAAAAAGGATATGGATAACAATGGAGAAAGTATGAAGTATTTCTCTATATTACAGGCTGATTTGTGGGAAAAAATTATATATGAACAGATGAGTATATTGAAAGAGAATATACCAAATCTAACAATTGAGTTTATTGGTTGTGGTATTTATGTAGAGTCTGAATTTAACTATCTAAAACAAAATGAGCTAAAATGCTATGAACAGAGATTGATTGAAATATAGCAGTTTGAAGTGAGATTTAAGGAAGGGTGTTTTTAGTAGTGAAGTAGAACTATTATGGAAATTTACCTTTTGTATTGAGTAGTATTGAAAGGTAATATTGAATAGTATTAAAGTAGTGTTGAGAGGTAATATTGAATGGTATTACGCAATATTGAATATTATTGAGAAGTAATATTGAAGTAGGTTGATTTTAGTTATAAAATTTAGTCATAAAAGCACTTTTAAATATTATTGCTTAATTGTTTAAAAGTGCTTTTTTTAATATGAATTATAAATTTTTTAGATAGAAATGTGTTATACAATGGGGGTTAATTGTAGTTATAAGTATTAGGTTTATCTAATAAATTTGTCATACTGTTTAAACTTATTCCAACAGTAGAAGCATTATGTAAAAATGCGGATGTACTTGGTCTAATAAATCCACCTACACCAAGAAAAATCAAACCTAAGTTGAAAGCAATAATAAACTTAGAACTTAAACCAATTCTTTTCATAAGTTTATTGCTAATCTGTTTTAAAGTAATTAAATTATTTAAATTATCTGCTGATATAGTAATATCTGAAATTTCTCTTGCTATTTCAGCTCCTTCACTCATTGCAATTCCAACATCTGACTCAGATATAGCAGGAGAATCATTGATTCCATCTCCAATCATAATAACTTTACGACCTTTTAGTTTCTCATCTTTAATAAAATTAGCTTTGTCCTCTGGTAGGACTTCTGAATAATATTCATCCACTCCAATTTTGCTGGCTATAGATTTAGCTGTTTTTTCACTATCACCAGTCATCATTACAATTTTTTTGAGTCCATATTGTCTTAAGTTTGAAATTACATCTTTAGCTTCTGCTCGTAAAGGGTCACTGATACAAATAACAGCTGATAATTTCCCCGATATTGCCATAAATAGGTGAGAATATTCGTCTGAAAGATTATTATATTTATACTCCTCGCCATCTGGTATAATACATTTTTCATCTTCAAATACGAAGTGTTTACTACCTATTATAACCTTTTTATTATCAACTTTTGTTGAAATACCATGTGCAATAATATACTCTACTTCTGTATGCATTTCCTTATGACTGAGACCTTGTTTTTCAGCTTCATGCACGACTGCATTAGCTATAGAATGTGGGAAATGTTCCTCTAAACAAGCAGCTAGTCTTAACATATCTTTCTTATTATAATCTTGGAAGGTAATTATATCTGAAACAGTTGGTTGAGCCTTTGTCAATGTGCCTGTTTTATCAAATACAATAGTATCTGCATATGCAACATTTTCAAGGAATTTCCCACCTTTTACAGCAATATTATAATTGTTACATTCTCTCATAGCTGATAATACAGAAATAGGAATAGAGAGTTTTAATGCACAAGAAAAATCTACCATCAAAATAGAAAGTGCCTTTATAGGATTTCTAGTAACTGCATAAGTAAATAGAGTTCCTAAAAAACTATATGGAACTAAGGTATCTGCTAAATGTTCAAATTTTCCTTCGACAGAAGACTTAAGTTTCTCAGATTCTTCAATCATAGTTACAATTTTTTGAAATCTGGTAGTACCAGCCTTTTCTTTGACACACATTACGATATTACCTTGTTCTATCACAGTTCCAGCATAGATGTAAGAGCCTTGTCTTTTATTAACTGCAAGAGATTCACCTGTAAGAGATGCCTGATTAATCATTGCTTCACCAGATTCAATAACTCCATCTAATGGAATCATATTTCCCATATTTACACTAACTAAATCGTTTTCTTTTATTTCTGAAATTGGAACTAAAATTTCAGTATCATCCTTTTTTAACCATACTTTTTCAATATTTAACGACATACTTTGTGCTAAATCATCTATAGATTTTTTTCTAGTCCATTCTTCTAGTAATTCGCCTATACCAAGAAGAAACATCACTGACCCAGCTGTATTTACGTCTTTTCTAAAAATGGAGATACCTATTGCAGTTGCATCCAAAACAGAAATTTCTATCTTTTTATTTAATAAAGAAGAGATACCTTTTTTGAAATATTTTATAGAGTGAAGTCCTATAAAAAAAAATCTTAAAGATTTTGGGAAAAATATCTTAGATACACTCTTTACCAATAGCTTATTTACTAATTTATCTCTGTAGTAATTATTTAACTCTCTACCAGTGTGTTCAGGGACTAATTTTTCTATTTCACTATTATTAAAACTGAATTTAGTGATTTCTTTTATTATAGAGTTTCTTTCACCAGTGTAATAAATAACAGCGTCACCGGTCCTATCATAAACCTTTGCTTTGGTAACACCATTTATAGAAGTCAAATAATATAGTAGAGTATCTGCCTGCTTGTTATTCAATTTACCAAGCTGTAAATCAAAACGTATACGACCTCTGATTTCATGCTTTATATAAAGATTCAATTTACTTCCTCCTGATACTATTAATCATAATACTTGATATTATTAATCATAACACCTGATAGTATTAACCATAATAATAGTTAAATTTATTCTGCTGTGCAAGTACTATTTTTTTCTTCAGTACCATTTTCCTTGATGTCTTCACATTTAATGCTATTAGAATCAGTGTTTTTTTCTACAGTTTGTACATTTTCAGTTTTAAGAGCTTCTTGTACAACTTCAGCATCTTCTTGCACTTTTTTTACTTTAGATGAAGATAATTCTTCTAGTTCATTGATTTCTTTTGCTTCAGCTAAAATATCTTCCATATTTTCTTGGATTTTAGTAGTTGTCTCAAGAACAGAATCCTTAACTTTCAATGCTCCAGCAGTTGCTTTAGTACAAGATTTTTTTACACAATCACTTGAAAGTATTTTGACACCTACAGTACCTAAAAGTACTCCTCCTAAAAATATCCCTGTTTTTTTCATTTTTAAAATATTCATTTTATCGTATCCTTTCATTAAGTTAAATTTTATTTATATATCTTATGTATAGAGTAATAAATGCTAAAAATAGAGTATGATTTTACAAAAGTAGTATTATATAGTTCTATTATATTTTTAAGCGTACTATATGTTTTTGTGTAGTTTTATGTGTCTTTTATATAGCCTATATAATTCTTTTATATTTTAATAATTCTCTTGTGTTTTAGAGAATTATTCTATATTTAGAAAATTCTTGATATTCATTTCAAAATTTAAAAATTAATAATTAATAATAATTATTATTAATAGAATTGTAAAATCATATGACATTTATTACCATTTATGCAACTAAGTATAGCACGCATGAATGTAATTTTCAACAGAAAATGATAATTTGTATCAATTATTTTGCTTATTTTATGAAAAATATTATTTTATCACTACTCAAGGCTCAATTATTGAAAGTTTTATTTGTAACATATTCCTATAAGTATCACATTGTTTAGAGAAACAAACTTATTCTTGTTTATAGTTGATTTTATTATATTAAATCTAATTTCTAAATAATATTTGATGATAGTAGGTACATATGATGCTGAAAAGAAAAAGGAGTTATTAGAATAAAAACACAGGTAAAATATGGGAAAGTATATGTTATAATATTTATAGCAAGAAGATGTAACCTATAATTTAAGAGTGGAGTTCATACTAGGATAAAACCTACTTCCTAATGAAAGGAGGTGGGAAGTATGAATAACTTTTTACTTAATGTAATAGCTGGCGTTGTTGCTAGTTTAATATTTTACTTAATTTGTAAAGTATTTACGAAAGTAAAAAGCCACTCAACTCGTGGCAAGAGTAAAAGTGGCTGGGAATTTGATTTTAAAATCAAGTTCCATAAGTTCAAATAGCTTCATTTAATTATGAACTTCACTCTACGACGAAATAGATTGTAGTTCTTCTTGCTTTTATTATACCACAAATTGGTACAGATATTCAAAAACAATATTTTTACTCTTATAAAAATTTGTTAAGTATAGTTATCCTTTTATGAGTGCATTTTCGATTGCTTTTTTTATAACTTTACTTGAATTTGTTGCACCTGATACAGCATCTACATCTACTTTTTGCTTGTTAAGTACTTTATCAATAACTTTTTCTGCTGTTTTTCCTCGTTCATTTTTATGTTCCAAAAGATTAATGTTTGAAATTTTACCACTCTTTACAGTGACTTCTACTTTAGCAGATATGATATTTACATTATATTCTCCAACATAGGTTCCATCAGCAATATCGGAAATATTTACTTTTTTAAAGGTCATATTTTTTATTGTTTCTTTATAATCTTTAACTTGTTTTAAATATATTCCAAGGCATGCTAGTCCTATCAGCAAAACTATAACGATAATACGATAAATGATTTTTTTCTTGCTTACTTTCATTTCTAATACCTCTCAATCCTTTTAGTTAGAGTATTTGGTAATTGTTTTGAATATCTTTTGTTTTAATGGAATTTCAGATATATTCAAATATATAAAGTAATAATGTCTATTATAAGAAATTGTATAGTTGTATATTTGTAGATTTATCTTATCTATTTAGAAATAGAGCTATAAAGCATATCAAATCCGTATTTAAGAAATTCCTGTTTAGAAAGTTTTACTTCTTGTTTGATATAAGCTTCTTTATTTGCTGCTGTCTGTATAATGCCAGATAACATTCCCCAAAGTGAAAATATAGTAGGCATAATTTCAATATCTTCTCTAAGCTCACCTGATAAGATACCAGCCTTTAGCAACTGTTTTATTTTCTCATTGATTTCTTCACCAACACGGAAGGTTTCTTTTTCCTCAGGTAAGTAGTCGGTATTTTCAAAGTCAATGTTGATTTCATCGAGAGCTATTTTAAAATAAAATGGAAATTCTTCTTGATATTTTAATAGTGCATTGCAGATAAAGTCGTATCTTGTTTTTGTACTTGTTTGTTTTTCTAAAGCAGAAGTGATGTATGTATGCAGTTTTTTCATGCTTTCAAGTACTAATACACCAACAATTTCTTCCTTGTTTTTAAAATATACATATAAGGTTGCTTTACTGTAACCAGCTTTTTTTGCAATATCATCCATTGATGTTGCTTCAATTCCTTTTTGCATAAATAGAATTTGAGCAGCAGAAGCAATGTTTTCACGGTGTACACTTTTTGGCTCTTTTTTTCTTCTTCCCATATCATATTCCTTTCATGAAATTAATTAAACTAGTAGTTTAATTATAATGAGGTTTATTTTTTTTGTCAATTAGTATTCTAAAACGTATTGCATAAAAAAGCACCAAAGATATGACAAGCCAGTGTTTATCATTCTTTGGTGCTATTTATATTAAATTATTTTAAAATTCTAACACTGTCGTTTTCAATTAATATTGCTTGATTATCATTAATGGTTTTTAATTCTAAAGTTTTAGAATACGCATTTACTATTTTTTCTACAGCTTTTCCAAATTCCCAATTTTGGGAATGTGGTACTACATAAAAATCAATTAAATTCAAGCCAGAGTAGTCTTTTAAGTAGGGAGCTTTTTCTATATAGTCTATTTCAGATGAATATTTATTTTTTTATAATATTACAAATATCTGGAATATAGAGTGTTATATATAGTAGAGCAAATAAAGTTGTTAATAGAGGATTGAGACCTAGAACTAAGCTAATTCCTATATCCATAAGCAATCCTATTGTAAATTTGATACCTTTATTAAGTTTCAATCAAATCACCATCCTTTTATTTTTTATTACCCAATTTAACTAAAAATATATACTAATTAAGTTATAAGGGATAATTTGTAATTAGGTCATAAAAGTGTGTTTTATGATGAGATATAAAATAATATAACATATGTAAAAGAGAGTACAATTTGTGATGATAATTAGAAAATTGAATTTATGATAATAATAATAAAATTATATAACATATGCAAAATAATATTGTACTTAATGTCTTTAGTCTTAATGTAAATATATATAAGTGATGCTGAAATCACTACTCTTGGAAGAATAGACGCTAATAAGGATAAAAATAAATTAAAATTTGGAAAACCAAAACTAGTATAATGCATAAGTAAAAAAGTTATGAGATTAACTATAATTGTAATCTTAATTACAGTGTTATTTTTCATATCTAGTAAATTAGAAGCAATGTTAAAAAACATACCTCTAAATATTAATTCCTCTATAAATGGTACATATGTAAAAGAACTTATAAAAATGGCAAGACTAAGCTCTGTGTCAGAACCATATTCCTGTGTTAAGTCATATATAATTAATGCTAGTATTTTACAAAATACTATAGATATTATTAATAGTGATAATGTCAATGAGATATATTTTTTGTCATAGTTTAAAAAACTTTTTATAGAAAGTTTTTTGTATGAATCCTCTAGTATACCTTCATTATATACTTTAGCTAATACGAATACGATTATAAAAGAAATTATAAAAGTTGACATAGAATTAATCGTTTGATTTGAGAATAATTTATTGGTTGATTCAAAGGCTGAAGCAATAAGATATACGAAAACTATCAATAAAGATACTAGTATTGCTCCACAAAAATTTAAAAAATACTTTTTTATGTTTGAAAAATTCATAAATCCTCCTAAAAATAATTAATAAAACAATCAATTTAAAAATAATTAACTTGAAAATAATCAATAAAATAATTGACTTGAAAACAATCAATGAAATAATTACCTTGAAAATAATCAATGAAACAATCAATTTAAAAATTAATCAATGAAATAATTAATCTAAAAATAGTTGATTTTTATAAAAATTATTGATGTATGAAATTACGACCTTATAAGTTAATAGTATATTTAAATACTATACATGTCTATATTATTTTAAATATGATATATGTTTATATTATTTTTCTTATAAAACAATAAAAAAAGCAAAGACATTTTTAAAATTCACCTAAGAAATATATAATCTAAAAAATTATAAACTTGGAAAATAAAAATTTGATTTTAAAAATATGTAAAATACAAAATATTGGGCTAAATACTGAAGAAATAATGATAATTATGCTGTTGGAAAATTATGTAAAATAATGGTAAAATATAGTTTATAATAGAAAAATTGATTTATATTATAATTATATTTATTTTTTTGGATTTATGCACTTAGAGGATGCATAATTTATGCTGATTACTACTAAAAGTGCATATATAATATTATGTTATAAGTTTTCATGAACTTCTATTTGAAAGGGGAGATTACAAATGGATAAAAGATATTTGGAATCCAGTGTATTTGAAGCTTTTCAAGACAGACTTTCTTATGTTTTCAGTGAATTTGATTATATCTATGTATCTTTCAGTGGAGGAAAAGATAGTGGTCTATTATTGAATTTAGTTTTGGATTATAAAAGAAAATATAATATAAAATCCAAAATAGGAGTATTTCATCAAGATTTTGAGGCTCAATATAGTATGACAACAGAATATGTTGAAAAAATGTTTGAAGACAATCTTGAAGATATTGAACCATATTGGGTATGTCTGCCAATGGCTACGAGAACAGCTGTAGGTAATCATGAAATGTTTTGGTATCCATGGGATGATGAGAAAGAAGAATTATGGGTAAGAAGAATGCCAGACAAAGAATACGTAATAAATCAAGAAAGTAATCCTTTTACCTACTATAAATATAAGATGAAGCAGGAAAGTTTGGCAAAGCAATTTGGTAGGTGGATGAGAGACAAGCATAAGGGTGCAAAAGTTATTTGTTTACTTGGAACAAGAGCCTCGGAATCCTTACAACGTTATTGTGCTATTGTGAATAAACAGCATGGATATAAAGGCAAGTGTTGGATAACAAAGGAGTTTAAAAATGTATGGACAGCATCTCCTTTATATGACTGGGGACTAGAAGATGTTTGGGTAGCCAATTATAAATTCGACTATGAATACAATAAAATCTATGATTTGTTCTATAAAGCTGGATTGCCTCCAAGAAAAATGAGAGTAGCATCTCCTTTCAATGATTCAGCAAAAGAGAGTTTAAATTTATATAAGATATTGGACCCAGAAGTATGGGTGAAATTGGTTGCTAGAGTACAAGGGGCTAATTTTACTTCTATTTATGGAAAAACAAAAGCTATGGGGTATCGTAGTGTAAAGTTGCCAGAAGGACATACATGGAAAAGTTTCACTTATTTTCTGCTTGATACTCTACCTGAAAATATAAGAAATAATTATATTAAAAAATTTTCAACATCTATTGACTTCTGGAATAATAAAGGCGGAGGTTTGCCAGAAATCGCTATATGTGAGTTGATAAGAAAAGGGTATAATATAGAAAGAAATGGAATTTCTAATCATACAAAAGATAAAAAAAGTAGAGTTATATTCTTAGGGGATATACCTGATGACACAGATGATATTAAATTTACTAAAGATATACCAAGTTGGAAAAGAATGTGTTATTGTATTTTGAAAAATGACCATATGTGTAAGTTTATGGGATTTAGTCCTACAAAAGAGCAAAGAATGAAAACAGAGTACATTAAGAAAAAGTATGAAAAATTTTTTAAGATAGGAGTTAATATGCTATGAAGTATAAAAGTCCTGTATATGAAATTATCGCAGTCCCGATTGAAAAGATAGAATCTAACGACTATAATCCAAATGCAGTGGCTCCACCAGAAATGCAGTTACTGTATAAAAGTATAAAAGAAGATGGATATACAATGCCGATTGTTTGTTATTATAATCCAGAAAATGACAAATATGTTATTGTAGATGGTTTTCATAGATATCGAATAATGCTTGAAAATAAGGATATATATGATAGAGAAGGTGGAGTACTTCCTGTTTCAGTAATTGATAAATCACTTGATGAGAGAATGGCAAGTACTATTCGTCACAATCGTGCAAGAGGTTCACATAATGTGGATTTAATGAGCAATATTATAAAGGAACTTTGTGATATTGGAAAATCTGATAAATGGATATCAAAGCACTTAGGGATGGATATTGAGGAGATTCTTAGATTAAAGCAAATAACTGGATTATCCTATTTATTTAAAGATAAAGAGTTTGGACGTGCATGGATTCCTTTTGATTCTGATACTAAATAAGATAATTAAAAAGATATGTTTTTAGTCTAAATACTATAGAAATACTATTAACCTTTTTGGAGCAGTGTTTTAAAGAACTATGAAGAAGTGTTTTAAAGAAATATGAAGCAGTATATTAAAGAAAATATACTTGAGTTTAAAGCTTTTGAATAAATACAAGTATTGAGAATAGAGTAGAGTAAGATATAAATACATAATATTAACAAAGAAAAAGAGTAGGATGATATCCTGCTCTTTTTCTTTGTTAGTACTGCTTAAGTTTTTTCATTTATAAATAAATAGTATATTTTCATAAAAAAATTATAAGTGTTATAAAATTGTTATTTTTTCGTGTTAATCTTTTTATAGAAAAGAAATTTAGATTATTACAAGAAAGGATGAATATACATGAAAGACTTAATTCTTGAAACAAAAAATTTATCAAAAAGATATGCAGAGCAAATGGCAGCTAACCATATTTCACTGCAAATTGAACGAAATAGCATATACGGGCTTCTTGGACCAAATGGTGCAGGAAAATCGACAACACTTAAAATGATTGTTGGACTTCTTCGTCCAACAGGAGGACAGATTATTTTTAATGGAAAGTTGTGGGAACGAGAATCTCTTACAAAAATTGGTTCTTTAATTGAATCACCTGCTTTGTATGGAAATCTTACAGCAGAGGAAAATCTACTAGTTCACACAAGACTTCTAGGTATTCCACATGAAAAAATTCATGAAGTACTAGACACAGTTGATTTAAAAAATACTGGAAAAAAGAAAGCTTCACAATTTTCTATGGGAATGAAACAACGACTTGGAATCGCTATTGCACTTTTGAATAATCCAGAGCTGTTGATTTTGGATGAACCAACCAACGGGCTTGACCCATTTGGGATTCAAGAACTACGTGAGTTGATTGCATCTTTTCCTAAAAAAGGAATTACAGTAATTCTTTCAAGTCATATATTATCAGAGGTTGCTCAAGTAGTTGATAAAATCGGAATTATTAGTGGAGGAAGGCTATTATTTCAAGGGATACCAGCCCCAAATGAAAATCTAGAGGAATTCTTCTCTGGTGTAATCCTAAAAGGAGGAAAATAAAATGAATGGACTTAAATCTGAACTTCTAAAATACAAAAGAACATTTATGGGGAAATTGATTGTTTTTATTCCTATATTCTTTGCATTGTATTCAGGGATAACACAATCAACAATCATGAAAAATCCATTATCTCAAAGTAGCTCTTGGTCATGGGACACCCTTCTAGCCTTGGTTTTTAATACGTGGCCACTTGTATTTTTACCTCTTGGTATGGGATTATTTGCTACTTTGGTAGCTGGGCAGGAAAGAAAAGCTGGGAATTATCGCACTTTGCGTGCATATAATGTTTCACCTATGGCTCTTTGGATTAATAAGGTTATGGCTATGGCAGTTTACACTCTGCTTTCAACACTAGTTTTGATAGTTGCAACAATCATTAGTGGTTTGTTTTTATCAGAAGGAGCAATCCCATTTGGAAAGATTATTGCTGGAGGCTTTGTTTGTTGGTTTGTTTCTCTTACACTTATTCCTATTCAGTTGTGGGTAGCTACATGGAAAGGAACATTCTCAAGTATGGGAATTGCACTTGTAGGTATGATGGTAAGTGTTCTTACAGCAATAAAATCTTTATGGTTTGCAGTACCATGGAGTTGGGCTATGAGGCTGATGTGTCCTATTGTTGGTGTGCATCCAAATGGAGCTATTTTGGAGACTGGAAATCCCCTTTTAGATTCATCTGTGATTCCTGTTGGAATTATCGTATCCATGGTTGTATTTGTTGTAATTACAGTAATTACAGGTATTTGGTTTAATAGGAGGGAAGTAAAATGATAGGAGTATTATCATCAGAGTGGCTAAAAACAAAACGTACAGCAATTCGTTGGCTTACATTTTTTATGCCTATAGTCATTGCACTTTGTGTTGTTGCTTATCTGGCACTTAGGTCTGAAGTTACATATAAATTTGTTTTTGAAGGTTATTTTATAGTATGGACAGCAATTATAATTCCAGTAGGAGTAAGTCTTATATCAAGTTTTATTATACATGAGGAGGAACTTGCTGGAGAATTCAATGGTTTTTTAAATACAGGAGTTTCCCGAACTAAGTTATATTTAGGCAAATTTTTTATATTGATTTTCTGTATGGCAGTCAGCACTTTTATTTCATCACTTATAATCTGTGTAGGAATGAATATCGTAATACCTGATGGAGGTAGCATTTCCCTATTCATGATGGCCTCTTTACTTGGAGTAATAGGGACGCTTCCAATTCTAGCTATTCACTTGTGGGTAAGTTTTTTATGGGGTATGGGAGCATCCATAGGAATAAGCATGGGTGGTATTTTAATGGCTGCTTTGATTGGAGGAACAAGTCTTGGGAATAAAATCTGGATGTTTGTTCCTTGGGCTTGGCCAGTAAAGATGTCAATGTTTCCATCTATTTATTTTCAGGCTGTCTCATCAACTTCAATTTATTCAAGAGCAGAGTCGCAGTTAATAGGAGCACTTGATTTGACAGGAATTGGGCTTATCATTTTTCTAGTTGGTGGAATTCTATGGTTTAACAGATGGGAAGGTAGAGCGTGCAATGATTAATAATTGTAGATGTTTTCGTAAATTTGACTAATGATAAAAATTATCAGATAATATATGAGCAGGTCACAATACAAGCTTGTTAATAATGCATAAGTATTGGAGGATAATTAAAATTGAGCAAAATATTGATTGTTGATGATGAAAGGGAATTGGTGGCCTTATTAGAAAAAAAACTGAAGTCAAAAGGGCATGAAGTACTTATCGCATATAATGGAAATGATGGAATTGAATTAGCAAAGAAACAGCCAGACCTTATTATACTTGATATTATGATGCCTGGGGCTGATGGATTTGAAGTTTGTAGTACTATACGAGACGATGTAGTGTGCCCTATCATTTTTCTAAGTGCAAAGCAATCAGAAACAGATAAAATCAAGGGATTAACTCTTGGTGGAGATGATTATATAGTGAAACCTTTTGGGTTACGAGAATTGATGGCACGTATTGAAGCTAATCTACGCCGTGAAAAGAGGTCACAATATATTAATACTGAAAACAAACGTCCAAAAATGTATTTTGGAAAACTATGTTTGGATATACAAGAGCGTGCAGTAAAAATTGATGGTGAGGATGTCCACTTGACAAAAAGAGAATATGACATTGTAGAACTACTTGCATTGCATGCGGGACAGGTTTTTTCTAGAGAACAAATCTATGAAAAAGTCTGGGGATATGATTCAGAAGGTGAAGATTCAACAGTTGTTGAGCGTGTTAAGAAGATTCGTGCTAAATTTTCTGTAGTAACACCTAAAATTGAATATATTTCTACCGTTTGGGGAATCGGGTATAAATGGAATAAATTTTAGAGAAGGAGATGTGTATATAATGAAGAGCATAAAGAATCGGTCGCTTTCAGCACAGTTTCAGAGAACACTTTTTTTAATTATAATCACTAGCGTATTGGCATCACTGATTACTTATGCTGGAGTCATTATGTTGTTTATTCGAGCTTTAAATAATAATGACATAGATGGAGAAAATTATTATGAACAGCAGATACCAGAAATAGAAAAATATATTCATAAACAAAATACGACTATTCTATCTCCTTCAAGTGCAGAAGATTTGAATAATATGATTCATGGCGACGGATTATTCTATCAGGTTGTAGATAATGACAGTAACTTTTTATATGGTACGTATAAGAAACAAATTTTTGAAACGAAGGAACAGCTATTTAATAAACTAAATACAACAATTGGAGATTCGGGAAATTTTGTCAAGATTGTTCCTGTTATTGATGATAGTGGAAAAATCGAAGGGGCTGTCCTTCTTGCTTATCAGTTGAAACTTACTTATGCAAATGGAAAGGAAAATAGACAGTGGAGAGACGATAGGGTTATTATTATTGCTCTGCTATCTCCTTTTATATATATTATAGGATTTACAATATTATTTTCTCGAATTCTTGCTAAGAATATCAATCGACCATTGAAACTTTTGATGGATAGTTCACATAAGATTAAAGAAAAGAACCTTGATTTTGAAATAGACTATTATGCAGATAATGAACTAGGAAAGTTATGTAGTGCCTTTTCAGAAATGAAAGACGAATTAAAAAAATCTTTATCTGCACAATGGAAAATAGAACAGGAACGAGTAGAGATGGTGGAGGCCTTGGCACATGACCTGAAATCCCCATTATCTATTGTAAAGGTATATTCAGAAGCTTTGATTGATGATACTGAGATTAGTGAAGAACAACGTCAATATCTTGAAGTTATAGAAGCAAATGTAGATAAAAGTGTCTCATTGGTTCAGCAAATGCAATATACTTCTGAGCTTGAAAAATATTGTATTCAGTTACAGTTAGTTCCTGTAAATCTGACTGAGTTTTTGGAGCAAAAAGTATATTACTATGAATTAGAAGCTAGAAAAAAAGAAATATCTATTATTTTAAATATTCAAAGTAATGTAGAAGAACCTATCTTGGTTGATATAGAGAAATTAGAAAGAATCTTTGATAATATCGTATCCAATAGTCTTCAACATATTCCAGAAGGTGGAAAAATCAAAATATCAGCAAAGGCAGAAAAAGAATATATCTCATATGAGATTTGTGATTCTGGTACTGGATTCAGTGCTAAAGATATGCATAAAGTTTTTGAAAAATTTTATAGAGGTGATGAGGCTAGACAAACTGAAGGTGGACATTCTGGTTTGGGGTTGTACATTGTCAAGCAATTAGTTGAGATGCTTGGTGGTTCAATCAGAATAGAAAATGCGGAATATGGTGGTGCATGTGTGATATTTCATCATAAAATATTTGATGAAAGGGAAGTGGAAGATTAATATTCCTACACTTACTTAGATTTGAAAATACTGTCGGTAATACTTTCCATGATGGTTAAATTCTTAATCTCTAATCATTCATCTTTAATTTTTTATTGGGTAAATATATTAATAAGTGATTATGTTAAGTATATAAAAGAGGTATCAGCAATATGTTGATACCTCTTGTTGTATTGGAGTATTGAAAAAAATATCTTATAAGTTCTTAAATGAATATAGAAAATTTGTGGAATAAATACAAAGTGCTTCTTAAATGAATATAAATAGATTTTACAATGAATATATAAAGTTTCTACAAATAAATACAAAGAGTTTTTTAAATGAATATATAAAGCTTCTACAATAAATACAGAAGCTTTTTACAAATAAAATTTGTTACCTTGACGTAGTAAATATAGTATCATATAATTATACTAACTAAAAGTAAGTATATAACTTTAAGTTAGTTAAGGAGGATAATATGAAAAAATATTTACCTGCTTGTCCAGTAGAAATCACATTGCAAATGATAGGTGATAAATGGAAGTTTTTAATATTAAGAGAATTAATAAGTGGAAAAAAGCGTTTTGGTGAATTAAGTAAATCAATTGAAAATATAAGTCAAAAAATGTTATCACAGAATCTAAAGAGTATGGAGGAGGAAGGCTTGGTGCATCGTGAATCCTATGCACAAGTTCCACCTAAAGTTGAATATTCTTTAACTGAATTAGGTATGACTTTGCGCCCAATATTAGTTTCTTTGTTTGAATGGGGTAATATGTATAAAGAGTATAACAAAAAGGAGAGTAAACATGAATAGAGTTGTAATAACTGGTGTTGGGGTAGTATCCCCTATTGGAAATTATGCAACTATTTGTTTGAAGAAGTTTGAGGAATAGTAGTTTTTTATTTGATTATATATGAAATTTATCAGATAATACCTTGTTTACAGGATTGTTTCATGGGGGTGGAAAGTGCGTACTGAAAAAGAAATGCTTGATTTAATTATAAATATAGCAAAAGAAAATGAACTTATTAGAGCCGTTTATATGAATGGCTCTCGTACAAATCAAAATGTGCCAAAAGATATTTTTCAGGATTATGATATTTTATATGTTGTATCAGAAACAAAACATTTTTATGAAGATGAGTTATGGATTGATTATTTTGGCTCAAGGCTATATATGCAAATGCTAGGAAAAATGGACTTTCTAAGAGGGAATAATCATAATTTTGATGAAACTTATGGATGGTTGATACAATATACTTGCAGTGTTGGGAAGTCTGGAAAATATATGTGTAATTTTTTAGAGGAAGACATGTATAATCGTTTTTTGAGTACATATGCTGATGGGAAAGTAGAGAATATATGGAATGCTACATTACTAATGTGCGATTTGTTTGATGAGGTTGCTGTTGAGGTGTCCAAAAAATTAGGATACAAATACAACCAGGAGGAAGCAGATGCTAGTAGGAGTTTTTTGGAGCATGTGAGAAGTTTGCCGAGAGATGCAAAGAAAGTATATTAGCTTGTTGTAAGTAACATTAAATTGTTAAATTAAAACTTGTTAGCTATAAGATGGAATTTAATTTATTAATAATATGAGGTTAATTTATGAAAAGTAATAATGAAGATTGGATAAAGCGAGGTTTTATTACAGCAGAATATATCAATAAATTTCAATCTTATTCAGATGAAGAGTTATTAGAACTAGCAAATTCATCAAAAGCAGTTGAAAGGTCAGTTTCTATAAACTTAATGTCAAAAAGATATGGAGTCGAAAATAAAGAATTTGTAGAATTTTTGTTAGGAAAGCTTTGTGGTGAAAAATCGCTATATACGAAGATTGAGATTTGTAATGCCCTTGAAAAGGGTAATACTTATACTGCAAAACAGATGATTAAATACCTTGGAATAATAGGAAACAATCAACATAAATATTTGCCAGACAGGGTTTCTAAAAAGAAGAGTTACCCATTGGCAAGGGATATAATTGCGAGAAGTTTAGCAAGGATGAATGTAGAGGTTTTACCTGCATTGTTTGATGTTTTAGAGAGTGATGATAGGATTAAGATTTCTGAAGTAATTGATGCTATAGGATTTATGATATTTTATAATCAAGAAATAGCTAGTGAGTATTATTTTAAAAAGATTGTAAGTGTAATGGAAAAGTATTCGGAAGATGATTTAATTATTTGGAAATGCGTAATGAGCCTTTCTTCTTTTAAGACTCAAGAAAGTATAGATATTCTTGAGCAAGTTTCATATAGTGATAAAAATGATTTAATAAAAAATGAAGCTGAGTGTTCTCTAAGTAAGATTAAAAAAGAGATAAAGTTGTAGAAAGAAATAAAATCAAAATTAATAAAATCGTAGAAAGTAATAAAATCAAAAGCAATAAAATTGTATAAAGAACAATTAAATTTACTAATCTAAAAGGGGAGAACTGGTTTATGAGAAAACAACTGTCAGATATGACATTAGAAGAATTATGGGAGCTATTTCCTATATTTTTAACTAATCATAGGGAATGTTGGAAAGATTGGTTTGAAGAAGAAGAATCTAGACTAACTGAACTACTTCCTATGCAAAAAATTGTGAGAATAAGTCATATTGGAAGTACTTCTGTAAATACAATTTATGCAAAACCGATTGTTGATATATTGATTGAGATAAAGCCTGACTGCAACATGCAAAAGATTAAAGAATTAACTGAGTCAAATGGCTATATTTGCATGTCTGAAAGTGGTGAGAGGGTTTCACTTAATAAAGGATATACAGTAGATGGGTTTGCAGAACGAGTTTTTCATTTACATATAAGGTGTGCAGGGGATAATGATGAATTATTTTTTAGAGATTATTTGATTGATAATCCAAGTGTTGCGAAGGAATATGAAAGTCTTAAGTTGAAATTATGGAAGGAACATGAGCATAATCGTGATGCTTATACAGATAATAAATCAGATTTTGTTAAAGAGGTTACTGAAAAGGCTAGGGAATTGTATTCTAATAGATATAGTTAGGATATTATTTGCCATATTTAAGTTTAATATATTTAAATTTAAGTTTAGATAAGTTTACAAGGAAGTACATGTAGACAGTGAAGCAGGTTGTTGGTAACAAATATCGTATGCTCCTAGAGAGGGGAGTAGTCAACCAATCAAGGCTTAAATGAATGGGCTTAACCGTTGGCTGGCTCGACTGGCTTTACTATACTCCTAACAAATTAGGATTTGTCAATTCAATTTCATGTATAGACGTGGAGGGGGCTTTCTTTAGAGACTCTCCTTTTTAATCATATATGATTGCATATCTTTTTGACAACCGTTCTTTTCATAAAATTCTTCTACTCCTGGCTGTGCACCGAAGTATAGTGATGTCGGTGTGTGGACTTTGGCCAGGTTTAACAATTTGCTTCCAATACCTTTCTTTTGAAACTCTGGTAAAACCAGCAGTTCTGTGATTGTACCAAAATAATATCCATCAGATAATATTCTGATGCACCCAATAAGTTGGTTTTCTTCATACGCTGTAATATTGATTGTTTTTTTCAATGCCTTCTGTGTTTTTTCAACATCATATTTGCCAGGCCAAACACTGTTGGCCAAAGATAGGAAGACCTTAGCATCCAATTCATAATCATCAACAATATATTCCATGATTATTCTCCTTAAAAAATTTTTATTTTCAATATTATATCATTCAAGCTATGAAATAACAATCACATTCAAAACTCTATTTTCACACCTTATCCATAATCTTTTTCGCTATCTGCTGAAACTTCTCAGAAGTTTTCTCGTTCATCGACATGACCTGTCCAATTTGTCTGGCAATCAGTGACCTGCAAGTGGAACTTGAGAATGTGGGCAGTGAGATTGAAAAGCTGGTGTATAGTTTCATGGGTGCAAACAATGTCCTGCCCTCTTATTATATAATATGATTTTCAGCTTAATACTAACATAACCTAATATAAAGAAATAAAGAAAAATCTGTATCAGTATAAGAAATATTCAACTCTCCACTATACTTATCAACAATTTCCTTGATATTTTCAACCCCATATCCATGAGATTTACTATTATCTTTATCTGAAATAAATAAGCCATGTTTTTTAGTGATAGTATTTACCTTGTTATTTGTCAATAAATAACTAAAATATTCATTTTCACAACGTGCTTTTAATATCACTTTTCTATTGGATAAGTCGGGAATCTTTAAAGATGCTTCGATGGCATTATCCAAAGAGTTTGAAAAAATAGTACATAAATCCATTGGCTCTATACCAAAGTGATTGTCTATATCTATATTAAAATGAACATCAACACCATTTTCTTCCAACTTTGCATGACGAAGATTTAAAATTGAATTAAGGGCTGGATTTTTACAAAACTGCTTACCACTTAAAGTTCCAAAACCAAGTTTTAATTGTGTAAAATAATCTTTAGCTCCATCAATATCTTCAACCTCTAAATAAGATTCAATCATTTGGAAGTGGTTATTTATGTCATGTCGTATTTTGCGTATCTGAACCTGTTGATTCTCTAGTAAGTCGTAATATTCTTCTTTTATATGATTCGATTGATTTTCTAACTTCATCTTTACATTTTCAATTAGTGGATTTAAAAGAAGTATTACACCAATATTAGCTATAATTGCAGATAAAATAATTAGATAAGTACCATAAGGCAAGTTACCTAAAATAATATTATCCTTACCCATAGGAATTAAATTAGTAGGTGGTAAAATAATGGCGATTAGTATTGATAAAAACGAAGACATACATACAACATCAATAAAAATCCATATACGATTTGTAAGGTACTGTTTTATATTAACTAATCTATTTTTTAAGAAAAAATGTATCAAAAACCATAAAAATGCTTTAATTATGGCAGAAACTATCTTAACAATTGAAAGTATTGCAGTATACTCAATTGAGCTTACAAGTTCTCTATATAGAGGATTGTTTATAAAAAGAAAATTAATACCAACTATAATAGGATAGAGTATCATTATAACTGATATTATAGGAATCAACCTACTTTTACTACAGACTATAAGGAGTATAAAATATCCAAGTAGTGTAAAGAGGATATTTACAGGGTCAGAAAGCCATATTATCATTTGAGTGATAATAGAATAACCCAAAATCAATATTATTTTAAAAATCCAGTGTTTCCTAAAGTCTATAAAATAAGATGTTAGCTTATAAAGAAAAAAAGCTATAAAAATGCTAATTAAAACTGTAATATAAATTGTAGCGTTTGATATTATTGAATAAGTATCCATTTGAAAAACCTTTCTAAAAATTAAGATTCTAGCATATGCCTTGCAAATTTTCCTACAACTTCTTGATATTTTTGACGGCTTATAGGAATTTTTTCATTTTGTACTTTAGCATACGTCTGATTTACACTGTCTACATAGTTTAGGTTGACAATATATCTCTGATGTGTACGTATAAAATTAGATGGAAGGATGTCCTCCATGTCATTTAGTTTTCCATAATATTCTAAAGATTTGTCAGGGGTTACTACAGTCAACTTTCTTAATTCACTTTTGAAGTAGAGAATGTCTTTTGTGTTGATTTTACAAAGGTTAGTTCCAATCTGAACTGTAATAAAGTGTTCTTTCCATTGTTCTAATTTTTTTAGTGCTTCTTTTAAGACTTCACATATTTTTTCACTTTTATAAGGTTTTAAGATATAGTTTAAAGCTCCTACATCATATCCATGAAACACATAGTCAGAAAAACCTGTGACAAAGATAATTATAGTATCTTTTGAGTATTTTCGGATGACTTTTGCTATATCAACTCCATTAATTTCTCCAAGTTCAATATCCAAAAAAATGATGTCTATATAATAATTTTCATGTTCTAGGTTGTATATTAGACTTTCGCCATTTGAGTGTTCTTTTATCTGGCAGGGATAGCCCCACAAATCCATTTCTCTTGTGATGATTTTGTTTAGCATACTTCTTTGTTGTTTTTCGTCATCACAAATACAAATTGAAATCAATGAGTATTCTCCTTTCAAGTTTTATATTTATATAATTAAGTATATAATAAATTGAGCTACCTAGATATATAAAAGAGGAAATATATCTAGGTAGCAAAGTAGAATCTTATTTAAATAAGTTTTAACTAGAATCGTACGAATAAAATTTATATAGACTTACTCAGAGAAGCCTTATCTAGAATCATTTAAGCAAACTTATTTTGAAATCCCAATAATTTCTTTGAATTTTTTATAAGTCAACCGATATATAAGGTACATATAAACCCCACAAACCGCTAGCAAACATAGATTTATCAGAAGAGCATTGACTTCACTATGAACAATTCTACCATCATTGTTTACCATAATCATAAAGTTAAAAAGATATATTACAAAACTTCCAGTAATAAGAGGGTACGAAAAGACTTTCTTTAATTGGTTGCGAATACAGAATTTTATATAGTCGTTGTTAGCACCTAATCGATTTAAGTCTATAAAAATCTGTTTGTGATTTACTGCTATTGTAACACCTCTTGTATATGCAATGATTCCCACAGCCGTAAAGCAGATGATACCTACATAGATAAATAACATTAAGAATACTGCCGTATTTTTTATCATATCTTGACTCTGTAAAATTTTAAAATTAGGATAGTACTTCCATTGGAGATATAATTGATTATTATCTGGAGTTAATTTTAAAGAACCTTCTCCACTTGGATACTCTTCATCCATAAAATATTTTTGACCAGCTGATTCATAGCGTTTTTTCACATATTCATCATAACTAGTGTATTTTCCCATTTCCTTAGGTGTTCTTTTTATAGTCTCTGCCTTTAAATCACTAGCAAAAGCATAGGTATCTGTAGCTTTATCTACATCAAATAGGACAGAATTATTGTAATTGTTTATAGATAAATCTTTAGTAAATGCGTTGTAATCATCTTCACTAAGGACATAAGCATTCATACCAGCATTCTGAAAGAAAGAACCATTAAATATTAGTCTTCCAGCGTATTTAAAAGGAGTTTCTTTTTCTGTGGCTGGGCTTGATATAAATTTTGGAAAATCATAATCTCTACTTTCATTCCCTTTACTTACAACAGCAAGATATTCGCCATTTTTTATAGTGATAGGTTTACCAATTAATTTAGAGAAATCCTTAGAATTAAAGAACATAGCTAAAGAATGTTTTTTCATATATACATTATCAATAGTTCTATCTTTATTAAATATTGATTCTGTACCATCTACAATTAATTCAATAGAAGGAAGTTCCATGTAGTTTTGGATTTTTACATTATGCTTATCTGCCAACTGACGTATAAACTCTATAAATTTATATAAATACTTTATATTTTTTATAGTTTTATTTCCTTTTTCATCCTGCTCTATTTTGAGATTCATAAGAATATCTACTTTAGTTTAATATAGCAGTCCAAAGGCTTAAATTCGACCTCGTCAATGTCTACATATTAGCACAATCTTTCTATTTGATTTTCTATGCTAATTTAAGAAACCACACTTGTGATTACTTTTATAATTTGCTAAATTAATACTTGCATTTTTATCCCTATCAATCACAAGATTACATTTTTCATTAGGACATACATAAGTCCTATCTTTTAACTTTAAATCTTTTTTGATAGTTCCACAACATGAACACATTTTACTACTTGGATAAAATCTATCTGCTTTAACAAATTCAATTTTGTTCCATTTGCATTTGTATTCAAGTATAGTTATAAACTTATTAAAACATTGCTCTGAAATTGATTTAGACAAGTGTTTATTTTTCAATAAACCTCTTACATTTAAATCTTCTACTACTACTCTACAAGGCTTGGTTTTCACTATTGTATTAGTAGTTTGGTGTATATGATTTAATCTAATATCAGAAAGTTTTTTAT
>NZ_JAGWCU010000011.1:0-113909 GCF_020657755.1 Clostridioides sp. ZZV15-6388
ATAATATAGTTATAAGTAAAGAAAGGATTTAAACATGTATGATTACAAAAATAAAAAAGACTTATATATATCTTAAGGAAATACAAAAACTATACAAAATCAATGAACATAAAGAACTAGTACACATAATAAAAAAACTAATAAATGATAATAAAATAAAACCAATAAAAACCTCAGATCTAACACCTCAGCATGAGCAATTATATACAAAATATAGAATAATAAAACAAGAAACCGAAGAAGATAAAAAAGTATTAGAAGAAATAAATTACAAAATATGTGATAAATTAAGTATAGATTATTATAGAAAAAACTTAATAGACTACAAAAATCATAGAGTTGCAATAATGGATTTAAATAGTTATCTTATTAAAAAATCTGGTAATCTATCAAAGAAAATATCAATTAACGAAAGATCTTATGAAATATTCGAGGATGAGAAATTCATAAGTAGTAAAGTAGGAAAAGAAGTACTAAAAAACTTAAAAATAGATCTAATAAAGGATTTAAACGTATATAAGACACCAGAGCCATTCATATATTTATCAATAAATCGTGTATCTCCACAAAAAATATTAATTATAGAAAATAAAGACACTTACATAACAATAACAAAAATGCTATTAGAGGGCAAAGAAATACTTAAAAATAAAATAGATACTGTTATATACGGAGAAGGAAGAAAAATAATCAACAGTATTAAAGGATTAAAGGAAGATATAACAATTGAATATCTTACAAATAAAGAAAATGAATTTTTATATTGGGGAGATATAGATAAAACTGGATTATCAATATACTATTCTCTAAAAGATACCAATGAAATTAACAATATAAGATTATTTGAAGTTGCTTATGAGCGTATGATAGATAAAACCAAGGAAAATACCTTGAGGAATATCCCTAAAAATCAAAAGGATAATTTTGAATGTGGATTAGAAAATATTAATAATCTAAAATTAAAAGAAAGTATTAAAAATATTTTAGTACAAGGAAAATACATACCTCAAGAAGCTCTAAATAGATTCGACTTGGAGGAATATAACTAATGGAAATGATTAATATTTTAGGAGGCTACAATAAGAGAGTAAACTGTATAGGATCTTATTATCTTATTGCAACTATTGCTAACAATAGAAATAAATTTAAAGAATTTAACAACATTCAATTTTACAATTTATTAATTCAAGTTTTGTGTTATATATTTGATAGATCTCTTAGAAGAAAGCACTGTTTAAGAGATGATATTGAGGATTTTATTGAAGAAATAAATAGTATGGATTATAAAATAATGCTTTCAGAGGATGGCTTAAAGGATTTAGCAAACTATATAATTAATGGATTAACCAATAGTGGTAAAGTATATCTATTTACCTACTATTCTCTAGAACAAGAAAAACATATAGATGAAAGTATTAAAATTATAGAAGATAAAAATGTAAAAATAAATAATCAAGAAAGACTATCTTACTCCTTAACAACAGAGGGTTATAGATTGTTGTTATCAACAAAAGAATATGATGAGCTATTCCAAATTCAAATATCACAAATGATTGCAAAGTTAAGGATAGAAAAGGGTGATTATCAAGGTGCAAAGGAAGATATTTACGATATAATAAATACCTTAGAAATCCAGCAACAGAAAATTGATAACTATATAAAAATAATAAAAGTAAATATACTATACATAAAAGAAGAAAAATATTCAACAGTAATAGATACAACTGTAGAAACACTTTTAGAAGAAATGGACAAATATGAAGAATTAAAAAAAGAAGTAAAACTATTAATCAAAGATAAAGAGGACTACTTGGAAAAGGATGAGGATATAGACAAAGAGAAGATAAAAAATATAAGAATTCAACTATTACAAATGAAAGAATTAATAGATGGAATAGTTTTAGCAAAGTCTACAGCTACAAATTTGTTATCTAGAGTTCAAGATTTTAGAGAAGAATTTAAAGAAATACTAAAAAAACTATTAACAATGCCAGTACTTAAAAGATTCAATTTCAAGGAAGAAATCTTAGATAGACTTGAAAAAGACAGTGATTTTTTATTAATAATAAGAGAATTATATGTATCTTTATTTAAAGTAGAGTTGCCAAATCTATTTAATATTGGAGTGGCATACCAAGAACAAAAGCTATTAAATACTAAAGAAATTGAAAATGAAATAATTAATGAAGAAGAGTTAGAAATTATTAAGAATAAAGAGAAGGAAGAACGTATAAATTATTGTGAAAATTACTATTTTGATTTTTTTAAATACTTAACTAAATATGGACTTGGAAAAGGACAATTTACATTAAAAGAATTTCTAAACAATTATCTAAAATATGGTAAAGATATTTACTTAGAAATAACTAAAGACTCCAAATTAATGAGAGATATAATAATGTACTTCGCTAATCAAAGGGAAAGCATCGATATCAAAAAAATAATCAAAATGTTAGAAAATAGTACCTTCTCACCAAGTACAGATTTTCAAATTGAAAGATTAATAGAACGTTTATCAATAGAAGATTTTGAACTATTAAATAGCTTTAGCTATATTAAAAGTAATAAAATATTTGAAGATGAAATTAAAATAAATACTGAAATAAATTTTGAAACTATGATGGCAATTAAGCTAGAAATAGAAAATATAAAATTCGAAATAATCTAAATATAAGGGGAAATACAATGAATATATCTTTAAATGATTATAAAATAGCCAATGAAATATTTTATAGATTGCTTAAAAAAAGTGAGTTAAAAGAAAAAGAAGCTAAAGAATTATTTTTAGCTTATATAAATAACAGTAATGTAAGGTACGCTCTAGAGGCAATTTGTGAAGTATCTAAAATAAAAATAATATTAATTTCAGATACGTTATACTTAATACCAAATAATGACAATGATATTGTTGGATTTGACTATAGGAAAGAATCTTTATTAGGGAAAGATTTAAAAGATAGCTATTTAGGATATTTGATAATGACAATAATATTTTCTGAATTTACAAATGGGGTAGCACCAGCATCATATATTCAAGTATTAAACTTGCTGGATTTAGTACAAGAATCCTTAGAACGTTCAATAGCTCGTGATAACCTAGAAGAAATAGAAAAATCATGCGAGTTTAATATAACTATCTTAAAGAACTATTGGGAAAGTAAAAGAAAGTGGGACGAATCTAGTAAGAAAGGAATAGAAACAACATCAGCGGATTTCCAAATAGGCTTTATTAGAAAAATAATTAATTTCTTAAAAAATGAAGGCTTAATTGTACACATTGAGGATGAAGATAAGATAAAATCAACTAGAAGATTTCTTGATCTTATGAATAATTATTTTTTAGATGAAGAAAGGAAAGTATTAATAGAAAAACTAGTTTTAAGAAAAGGGGAAAGTATTAATGCCAGTAATTAATAAATACAAAATCATAAATTTTAAATATGGTATGGGACAAGAAAGAATACTTAGCAACAGAACCATGGAATTATATGGAGAAAACTTACAAGTAGAAGCAGAAAATACAGCAGGTAAAACTATGAGTATTCAAACTATCATACAAAGTATTTGTCCACTATCGGATGTAGCCAAACCATTTACTGCAATATATAATAAAAAAGAACCATTATACTCAATGACTGAATGGTTGCTAGATGATGGTAAAACATTATTATTAACGGGAATAGGATTTGAGAAAAAGGCTGGATTATCTAAAGAAGAAGGGAAAGAAAAAAAGGACGATTTATACAAATACTTTATGTTTATTATAGAAGAATCTAAAGAAATGGATGTTGATATAGATAATATACCTTTATTAAACAACAATGACAAAGGTATAAGGATAGTACAATCTTTAACTGCCTCACAAGACTATGTAAAAATGCTAAAAGACAAATATGGAAAAAACAAAGTACACTTCTTTAATAATTACTCAAGAAAACAACATAGAGAAAAATTAGAAGAATACGGAATTAACCAAAGTGAATGGAAAGAAATTATTATAAAACTTAATAGTAATAACAAAGAAGGTGGACTATCAGACTTTGTTAAAGAACATAATACTTCAGAAAAACTTATAAGGGATAAAATATTACCTTTAATAGAGACAAGCTTAACAACAGAAGAAGTAACTCCAATATTGCAAATTAAGGAACAAGTAAGAAAGTGCATAAATAATATTATAGACATAAAGGAAAAATTATCGGATTATGAAAACTATAAAGATTTAAATATTAGAGTTGAAAGCCTACAAAATAAAATAAATGAGATTCTATCCATAGAGGAAGATAAAAATAATGTATTGGGAGAATTAGCTAATCTATATGTACATATAGAAAATAAATGCAATGAATTAAAGGAAGAAATAAAACAGTATGAAAAAATGAAAGCATCAAAAGAAGAGGAATTTAAGGTAGTAGAATATGAAGAAGATAGCTATGAGTACTTCAGAAAAGAAAAAGAGATACAAGATACTCAGGTAGAATTTGATAAGGCTAAAAATGAATTAAAGAATAAAATAGAAGAATTAGAATTAGATGAACAATATTTAAATATATCAAAGTTCAAAAGAAAAAAGAAGGAGCTAGAAGAAGAGGAAAAAAATAAGATAAAAAAAGAAAGTGAAAAACAAAGAAAAGAAGTAAGTCAAGAAGAAATAACAGCTGTTATAAATCATCTAGGTAGCAGTATTCATTATTGTTTAAAGGAAGAAAGTATTATAAATAATGAAAAACTTAAAGAAAATGCAAATAACAATATAGCCATACAAGAAAAAAAGAATCAACTTAATGATGATAAAAGTAAACTCACAAAAGTATTGATAAATGAAAATTCAGAGATTAAAGCTACAGAAGGAAAAGAACGTGATTTTAATAATCAACTACATGAATTTAAACTTAATAACAATGATATTAGAAACTTTATTTCTAATAATTTTTTAGGCGAAGTAGTAGATTATACTAGCTATATAAATCATTTAAATAGAGAAATAAAATTAATAGAAGAAAATCTGGAATCAAAAGTCATGAAAATAGAAGAATCAAATAAACTTAAAGATGATATAAATAAAACTATAAATAATCTTAAATTAAATAATAATGAATTTGGTATAAAACTACAAGTATTAAAAGCTAGAAAGAAAGATATAGATAATTTTAAAGAAGAATATAAGACCATTAAAACAAGATTTGAAATAGACAGTGAATTAGATAACTCCACTAAACTATATAAAGAGATAAAACAAGAGCTTAATAAAATAGAGCTTCAAGTACAGGACTTAGAAAATAATAAAAAGCAATTAAAAAAAGAGCTAGAAACTTTACAAAATTATAAAGATATAATTTTCGAAAAAGAAATATTAACAGAACTGGAAATAAATGAAATAAAACCTATTGAAGGTATGAAATATCTATTAACCTTAGACGGAGATTTAGAATACAAAAACAATCTCATATCTAAAAATCCATTGCTACCATATTCTATAATAATTACAAATAAAGAGTACCAAAAACTGAAGCAAATAAACTTAAAAAATAAAACTAAAATCTCAATGCCTATATTTGTAAGAGATAACATAGAAGATACTTTTATAACTATATCTAATAACCTTGTAATTAGTAATGGATTAAATATGCTATCTTCTTTCGATAACAAAGCTTTAGATACTGAAAAAAGAGAAAAGGATATAAATCTAATCAAAGAACAAATAAATAGTATTCGAGATAAAGTGGAGAAATATAAAGCAGAAATTGAAATATTAGAAGAATTTAAACTTCTAACTAATAAAATTGATTTTACAGCTGAAGATTTATCAATAGATGTGAAAATTGAAAACTATAAAGAAACTATATTTGAAATAAACAATAAAATTAAAAGTAATGAAAATAATGAGAAGAATTTATCTAATGAAATTAAAGAACTTTACGAAAATAAAGAAGAGTTACTAAAAAATGAGAATATATTATTTAATAAATTGAAGGACATTAGAAATATACAAGATACATATTCTATAATTTTAGAAAATAAAAATAAAATAACTGAGTTAAAAACAAGTATTGAAAAAATCGAAGAAGAAAAAAAAGTTATTGAAAAATCAATAAAAGATATTGATGTTAATATATTTAATTCAGAGTTGGAAAAAAATAGTATAAATAGGCATATAGATGATACAGAAAGCAAGATAAATAAATTTAAGATTTATGAACCTGTTAAACTTGAAAATGCTAAACTAGAAGAATTAGAAATAAAATACAAGAAATACTTAGAAGACCCTACAAAAAAAGAGATTGAAACATTAAATTATGAAATCTCAGTTTGCTTAAAAAAAATAGAGAGTAGTACTATAGAGTTAGAAGAATTTAGGCAATTTATTACTATTGATAATTTTGAAAATATACCTATATTATTTACAATAGAAGAACTTAATAAAAGAATAGTTTTAAATAAAAGTAAGGTTGAAGAATTAAAAGAATTTAAAGATATTATTAAAAGTGATATAGATAAAAATCAAGGTTCATTAAACACTAAAAGGGAGGAGATACTTAAAAAATTTAATGGAAAAGAACCTTTATCTACTAGCTTAATAGTAAACTTTAATTTTGAAAAAAGAAAAAAAGATATAAAAAAAGATATAAAGGATATTGATGAAATTATAGAATGTAATAAAACTACTTGTCAAAATCTAGAACAGGAATTAAGAGACTTAAAGAAATATAAGGTAGAAGGAAAAGCTATAACCTATCAACCTGAAGATGTTTTTATTGAAAGTAAAAAACTACAATCAAAGCTGCAAAATATTGAAGACAATTTAATTAAATTCATAAAGAACTATGAAAATACAATATTAGAAATAAAAGAATTTAATTACAAGCACATGGAAAAATACAAAAACTTTATAGAAACTTTAAATGTAAATAAAGAGAATTACTCTCGCCAAAAAGAACAAGTAGAAATAGTATTACTAGTTATAAGAGAAGAGATAAGTAAATTAGAAAAACATAGCGAACAACTAAGAAAAGAAAAGACTATAATATCAAGACAAATAAAAGATTATGTTGTGGATTGTATTGATGAATTTAAAATCATAAATAAACTTGGTAAACATAAAGGACAAGCACTATTCAATGTAGCACTACCTAAAGCAGATAAAATAGAAAATAGTTTGAATTTAGTGGATATACTAATGTATGAAATTGTAGAAGAAGCAAACCTGAGTGATGTTGAACAAAAAATAAATACCTTTTATATTTTAAATAGAATTCTTAATATAGGGAGAATTCCTGTATCAGTTATAAAATATGAAATAAATAGAAATGAAACTATAAAGTGGAACTCTATTAATAACGAAACAACAGGAGGACAGAGATTTTGTATCTCCTTTATTGTGACAATATTATTGATGGAATATAAAAGATATGATAGAAATGCAATAATTGATGAAAGTAAATATAAGGGTAAGGTACTACTTATGGATAATCCTTTTGGAGAAACGTCGCAGCAAGATTTCCTTAAAGAAATATTTGAACTTGCTAAAAAATTCAAAGTTCAAATTATATCTTATACTCATGTAACAAATGCTTCTATAAGAGCGATGTTTAATAAGATTTATTTAATGACAGTTGAAAAAACTACTTCTAATAAAGAATTTGTGGATATTAATGAGATTAAGCAAAATAAAACTGATGAATCAGTAGGTATGAGTAAATTTTATATAGGTAATAAAGAAGAATTAATTCAAGAGGATATATTTAGTTTAATATAAATAACAAGTAAACAAATAAAGTGATTACTATCAGTGATGCAGATAGAAGCTGAATTGCTTTGTGACTCAGTATGAGCCCTGAGGTAAAAATTGTGTATAAATGTGAAAAATTAAATTGTGGGTATTATTCCTGCGATTCGTCTCTACTAATTTTGAAAAAAGAGTGATGAAATCTTTGGAAATACTAGTCTTTATTGACTGGTATTTTTCATTTTGGTGATTAAATCCACCAACTATACTCCAATCACAGAAAAAGAGATCTTTCTGAGAAGCTACTAGAAATATTTAGAGTATATATGTAATAATTTTTATTTTTAAAAATCCCATATCTAATCAAGGTTTTAATTAGATGCAAGTTCATTTATTTGATTATTTAAATCAGAGTAGTCTATATTATTATTCTTAACTATAAAATTTGATAAACTATAAAATAAAGTATCTTCTACTTTGAATTTATTATCTTTAAATATATCTTTGTATTTATCGTTAAAGAAACTCTCCAATATCCTTCATTAGCTCTAGAAGTATATTCTTCAACTAAAATTTCACTAATTGTAGTGTTTGAGTTATTCATATGTGCCTTATAAATATCTCCAGATTTTTTTCTATACCTTCATCAAATTCTCTATCCTTAATCTCTATATCATTTTCTTTAAATAGTTTTTCTACTTGAGGTAAGACTTCTTTATTTAACTTTTCCATCTTTTCTAAAGTAAGATTAGATACGCTTTGAGTATTAGATGGCACTTGAGCTATTTTATTACTCTTATTTTCATTATTGTTATTATTTGTTGATTAACATCCTATAGTTAAAGATGTTGTTGCTACCAATAAAAGTGCTACTATGTGACTTTTTGTTATTTCCATAATAAAACAAAGAGATTAGCTTGCGATAAATCAAATATACAAGAACTAAGTTTATGTAAACATAAGATTAACATTAAGATGTTACACTCATACCAGAGTTAAGGATTAGCTCTAAAGCCTAACACTTATCAAAGTAAACATTAAGATGTTATATTGGTGATTAGAAATACAAATATAAGATAAATTACGGAAAATATTAAAGTGCAATTATATATTTACAGTACTTTACAATACTTAAGGAGGAATATTATGAAAAAACCAAAAAAACTTATAGTTATAGCGGCTATTACAATAACTCTAGCAGGGTCGGGGGCATACATAGGGCTTAATAAAAATGCAGAGGCAAAACAACAACAGCAAATGAATGCAACAATGAACACTCTATCAGTAGAAAAAGGAAACATAAAATCAGTTGTATCAGCTGGAGGAAAAGTTTCTTTAATTAATGCAGATGGAAACAATCCAAATGCGATTAAAATAACTGTATCAGTAAATCAATATGATATATCTCAGTTAGAAGTAAATCAAACGGTTGAGGTAAATGCAAAGGCATTTCCAGGTGAAACTATAAAAGGAACTATAACTGAAATATCTAACAAAGCAGAAGAAGGAGAGAGTCCGACATACAATGTAACTGTGGCAGTTTCTAATCCGATACTTGAAGTTGGAGAAAGTAAATACGAAGAAATAAGTGTAAGAAAAGGACCATCTAAAGAATATGGAAAAGTAGCTAAAATAGAAAAAGGAGATAAATTCCACATATTAGAAAGAAAAGGAAGTTGGATGAGAGTTAAACTAGAAGACAACACACAAGGGTGGATACAAAAATATGGAGTTAAGTTAGAAGGAATAGATAAAAAAGATGTAAAAGTAAAAATAGCTAGCAATGATACAATTCTTAGAAAGAATAATGCATCTAATAGTAAGAGTCTTGGGAAATTATTGCAAGGTGAAGAAGTAACAATTCTAGATAAAAAAGAGAATTGGTATAAAGTTGAAACTAGTGACAAAACTACTGGATGGATTTTAGAAAATAATTTAACTATACAAAGTCTTAAAGATGGTATGTCTGTAACAGGTACAATCATAATAAACGAAAAAAATGATGTAATAAAGATTCCTGTAATGGCTGTTCAAAAAGATGAAAAAGGATACTTTGTTACTACTTCAAGTACAAAAGAAAAGAAATACATTGAAACAGGAATTACGGATTCAGAATATATAGAAGTTACAAAAGGACTTTCAGAAAATGAAAGTATAAGTATACAGTCATTTAAAGGTCCTGTTGAAAATTCAGAGGCAGACTCAGGCTCAATGATGGAAAAATCAATAGGATAAGAGAGGTGATAATATATGAGTGATTATGTAATACAAGCTAAGAGCTTAGTGAAATCATACAGCATAGGCGATGAAAAAATAACTATATTAAAAAAGGTTTCACTAGATATTAAAAAAGGTGAATTTGTATCTATAATAGGTCCATCAGGTTCGGGTAAATCAACTTTTATGAATATTATTGGTTGTTTAGATTTAGCTGATAATGGTGAATACGTACTGGACGGAAAAAGTATAACATCACTAAGTGAAGATGAGTTAAGTGCTGTAAGAAACAAGACAATAGGATTTATATTCCAAAGTTTTAACTTATTAAATAAATTATCAGCTTTAGAAAATATAGAACTTCCTCTTATATACCAAGGTAAAACTCCTAAAGAAAGAAGAAAAATAGCACTAGAATGTCTGAAAAAGGTTGGACTACAAGATAAATTAAATAATAGGCCGAATCAATTATCTGGAGGGCAACAACAGAGGGTAGCAATAGCAAGAGCTCTAGCTACAAATCCACAAATACTTCTAGCTGATGAGCCAACAGGAGCACTAGATAGTAAAACAAGTAAAGAAATACTTGAAATATTAGAAGGTCTAAACCAAGAAGGTAAAACTATAATTATGATAACTCATGACATGGATATAGCAAGAAATGCTAAAAGATTGATAAGAATTAGAGATGGTGAAATTTTTGAATAGGAGGTGGCGTATATGAATATTTTCCAAATAATTAAGATGGCATTAGGAGAAATCAAAGCTAATAAACTACGTTCATTTCTTACTATATTAGGTATATCAATTGGCACGGCCAGTGTAATTTTATTCGTTACAATATCTATAGGTAGTAAACAAAGTATGTATAAAAATTTTGAATCAAAGCCACTAGATTTAATAACTGCAAGTGTATATGGAGATAAAAAAATAAATGAATTTGATATAAAAGTATTAAAAAGTAGTTCGAATGTAAAAGAAATATCTCCAGAAATAAGTGATTCAGTAACTGTGAGTTACGATAAAAAAGATAGTAAAAAAAGTATAGTTGGAACAGATGAAAACTATTCAAAACTAAATAACACTAAAATTAAGAGTGGTAGATTTATTATGCCAATTGATAATGATAAATCAACTAAAGTTGTAGTATTAGGTAGTAAGGTTTCCAGTGAATTATTCCCTAAAGGAGATGCACTTGGAAAAACAATAAATATTAAGTCTATACCATACAAAGTTATAGGCGTATTAAGTAAGATTGATGAAACTTATAATAGCCCAGAAGATGATACTATATATATGCCTTATAAAACAGCACAAATTGTTTTAGGAATAAGTGACATATCTAAATTAAATGTACAATCTACTTCAAATAATAGTGTTACAAATACAATGGATGAAATAAAAGCTCACTTTACTAGAAAAGGTATGGCACCAAACGATTCTTATGTATCAAGTAATAAAGAAATGATAGATTCAATGAAATCAATGGATGCTACTATGAACCTAATGGTAGGAGCAATAGCAAGTGTATCTTTATTCGTAGCAGGGATAGGTATAATGAACATGATGCTAGTATCTGTAACTGAGAGGACGAAAGAAATAGGTATAAGAAAAGCTTTAGGGTCTCCTAGAAACTTTATACTAGTACAGTTCTTAGTAGAATCTCTTACAATAAGCTTAATAGGTGGAATAGTAGGATCTTCAATAGGTATACTTGGGTCATTCCCAATACTAGGAACAATGGGGGCTGAGCCTTATATAGCATGGAATGTGGTATTTGCTGCAGTTGGATTTGCCATATTTATGGGAGTAGTATTTGGAATATCCCCTGCAAATAAAGCATCTAAGTTACAACCAATAGTAGCACTTAAATCAGAATAAAATTATACATCAAATAATTTGTTAGATAATTAATCTATTATTTAGCAAATCTAATAAATATTAGTTTTATGAAAAAGGTAATAAAATAAAAAATATATAAAATAAAAGGAGAGAAAAAATGAAATTTAATAAGAAATTTACAGCAGCAGTAATAGTATCAATGGTAGCTCTTAGCGTAATTGGATGTGAAGGTAAGAAGGAAATAAATAATACACCAAAAGAAACAGAGCAACAGAATAATTTACCAAAACCAAGCGAGGAACAAGTAGAAAAAGGTCTTGAAGATGGAACAATAGGACGTGATCAATAAAAAATATATATGACTACATAAAATACTTTAGTATAATGTATAAAATAAAAATAAACCCAGTAGATAATAACAAAATATTGGGTTTATTTTTATTTTATATGATTAATATTTAATAAAAATCAGTGGTATACTTATCTTTAATATACAAAATAGGTACACTTATAAATAAAGTTAACATTACTTATTATATAATAAGTAGATGGATATTTTATAATCCCAACTAATAAGCTTAAAATATATAAATATATCGCCAACACGTTGTTAAAGCAACAGATGCAGTCGTTGTCGATATGAAATAGAGTATCTACATATGGCTTAAACGAAGCAAGCTTATAGCTTCTTTACATATAAAGATGAAATATGTTCAAAGAAAACGTTGACAAAATATGTCTAATGTTTTATCATAATAATTGGAATTAGGTAGTAATTGTTTAAGTACAAGCTAAGCTTATTCATTAATAATAGCAGTATCCTTGGAAGGATTGTGCCCATTATTATGGATAAGCTTTTTTTATGCTCAAAAGGAGGATAATCATGATAATTAATAAGATATTAAATAATAACGTTGTAATCACATTAGATGACAATGATGAAGAAATTATTGTCATGGGTAAAGGCATTGGTTATCAAAAATCAAAAGGCGATTTAATAGATAAAACTAAAGTAAACAAAGTATTTAGGATATCAAATAAAGAAATATCAAATAAGTTACAAGAATTACTTAATAATATTCCTATGGAGCACATGAAATTATCAAGCGAAATTATAGAGTATGCACAAATAAAGTTAAACAAGAAATTAAATGAAAGTATTTATATATCATTAAGTGACCATACATATTCTGCAATTCAAAGAATGAAAGAAGGGATAAACGTAAAGAATGCAATACTTTGGGAAACTAAGAGATTCTATAAAGAAGAGTTTGAAATTGGAATGAAAGCACTTGATGTTATTGAAAGCAAAACAGGTGTAAAATTACCAGAAGATGAAGCTGGATTTATAGCCTTTCATATAGTAAATGCTCAGTTAAGTGAAGGTCATACCTTGGCATCTGATATTACAAAGTTAATACAAGAAGTACTTAGTATAGTTAGATATCATTTTAGAATAGAATTTCATGAGGATTCTGTATTTTATTATAGATTTATAATGCATCTGAAATTTTTTGCCCAGAGATTACTTTCAAATAGTGTGCATGAAGGTGAGACAGATAAAGAATTATTAATCATTATTAAGTCTAAATATAATAAAGAGTTTGAATGTGTAGTTAAGATTAAAAATTTTATTAAAAAACAATATAACTACATATTAACAGATGATGAACTTATATATTTAACAATACATTTAGCTAAAGTAGTTAAAGATTCAAATATGTAAGATGAATAATTTTTCAGTAGTATATAGTAAGAGTTATTGAAAGGAGTGATACTAACAAAATTATACCTATGGTTGGATGGTAACATTGAGTTGGCCAAACCTTCAAATTTCAAAAAATTTATTTAAAAGAAATATGGAGGAGAAAATGGGAAAATACAAACAATTAGCACAAAGCATAGTAAAAAATGTTGGTGGAAAAGAAAACATTAGTGGATTAGTACACTGTATTACAAGATTACGTTTTAATTTGAAAGATGAAAGTATAGCAAATGATGATGTATTGAAAAATATGGAAGGTATTGTTACTGTAATGAAAAGTGGAGGACAATATCAAGTAGTTATAGGAAATCATGTTGAGGCTGTCTATAAAGATATAGTTGAAATAATTGACTTAGATGACTCAAGTACAAATTCAGAAAATAAAAAATCAGGTAGTATGCTAGATAAAGGTATAGATATAATATCAGGGATTTTTCAGCCAGTACTAGGAATAATGGCAGCCTGTGGGATGTTAAAAGGATTTAACGCTTTATTTGTAGCAATGGGATTATATAGTGATATATCTGGTGGATATATGGTAATAAATGCAGCAGGAGATGCATTATTTACATTCCTTCCTTTATTTTTAGGATATACTTCAGCTAAGAAATTTGGGCTAAAACCAATGTTGGGATTAGCACTAGGAGCTGCAATGTGTTATCCTGCGATACAAGGTAGTAGTATATCAGCAGGTGCAGATGTGATGTACACTTTATTTAAAGGAACAATGTTTGCATCACCAGTATATATTGATTTCTTTGGACTACCAATGATATCAATTGATTACACTGGGACAGTTGTACCAATTATATTTATAGTGTATTTTGCATCTAAGTGTGAAAAATTATTTAGCAAGATTGTTCCAGACTTAGTTAAGTTTTTCTTTGTGCCAATGCTTACATTATTAGTAACAGTACCTGTTGCACTTATAGTTATAGGCCCTATAGCAACATTTGGTTCTACACTTATTTCGCAAGTTGTAATTTCGATAAGAGATTTTAGTCCACTATTAGCAGGTGCTATAGTAGGGTTCACTTGGCAAATTCTTGTTATTTTCGGTATGCACTGGGGATTCATTCCTGTATATATAAACAATGTTATGACTTTAGGATACGATAATGTCATGATGCCATTCTTTGCTTGTACATTTGCAAGTTCAGCAGTTGTATTAGCAATATTCTTCAAGACTAAAGACAAGAAGTTAAAAGAGATGGCAATACCAAACTTTATATCTGGTATATTTGGAGTTACAGAGCCAGCAATTTATGGAATATTATTACCTTTAAAGAAGCCATTTATAATAAGTTGTATTGCTAGTGGTATTGGAGGAGCTTTTTATGGATTCTTTAATCTTAGAAAGTTTATAACTGGAGGGATGGGAATATTCGAACTTCCAGCAATGATTGAACCAGATGGAGGAATGGGTAACTTAATAGTAGCTCTTTCTGGTATAGCTATATCAATGGTTGTAGCTTTTGTATTAACTATGGTTTTATATAAAGAAAAGGAAGCAAGAGAAGCTAAAGAAGTAAAAAATAATGTAAAAGAGGAAACAAAAGAGGTTAAGTCTGCTAAATTAGAAAAAGAAATAGTAGTAAGTCCTATAAAAGGTGAAGTCTTAAATTTAAGCGATATAGAGGATGCTGCATTTGCATCTGGTGTACTAGGTCAAGGTGTAGCAATAATACCTAGTGATGGAAAAGTAGTTGCACCAGTAGATGGAGTGGTTACAACCTTATTTCCTAGTCTACATGCTATAGGAATTCTTTCAGATACAGGTGTTGAAGTGCTTATTCATATTGGATTAAATACTATTCAGTTAGAAGGAAGAGGTTTTGAGGCATGTATAAAGCAAGGTGATAGAATTACAAAAGGTCAAACGATATTAAACTTTGATATTGATGCAATAAAAGAGTCAGGGTATAGTGTTGTAACTCCAATTGTTATTACAAATTCATCACAATTTTTAGATGTAGTAGAAACAGAAAGTAAGAGTACCGAATTAGAGGACAATCTGATTACAGTTATATTTTAGTAAAAAACTAAGGTATTAGCATAGGTTAATGCCTTAGTTATAATTTCAGGAGGCTTAACTATGAGTTTTAAAAAAGATTTTCTATGGGGAGGGGCTACTGCAGCTAATCAATGTGAGGGCGGATATAATAAAGACGGAAGAGGATTAGCAAATGTAGATGTATGTCCAATAGGAAAAGATAGAACAGCAGTTATTACAGGAAAATTAAAAATGTTTGATTTTGATGATGAGCATTATTATCCAGCTCAAACTGGTATTGATATGTACCATAATTATAAAGAAGATATAAAGCTATTTGGTGAAATGGGATTTAAAGTATATAGAATGAGTATTGCATGGAGTAGAATATTTCCAAAAGGTGACGAAGAAACACCAAATGAAAAGGGGCTTCAATTTTATGAAAATATATTTAACGAATGTAAAAAATATGAAATAGAGCCACTAGTTACTATTACACATTTTGATTGTCCAATGTATTTAATTGAAAAGTATGGTGCATGGCGTAATCGTAAAATGATAGGTTTCTATGAGAAATTATGTAATGTTATCTTTAGAAGATATAAAGGCTTAGTTAAATATTGGTTAACTTTTAATGAAATAAACATGATTTTACATGCTCCATTTATGGGTGCTGGTATTTGTTTTGAAGAAGGCGAAGATACTGAAAAGATAAAATATCAGGCGGCTCATCATGAACTTGTAGCTAGTGCAATTGCAACTAAAATAGCACATGAAGTTGATTCAAATAACTTAGTTGGTTGTATGTTTGCAGCTGGAAGTGTATATCCTTATAGCTGCAATCCTAATGATGTATGGGAAGCTACAAAGTTAGATAGAGAAAATTATTTCTTTGTAGATGTACAATCTAGAGGAAAATATCCTAACTATGCATTAAAGTATATGGAGCAAAAAGGTATTACACCAGAAATGGAACCTGGTGACATTGAATTACTGAATAAATATACAGTAGATTTTATTTCATTCTCATATTACAACAGTCGTTGTGTTAGAACTGATGAAAATGCAGATGATGTAGCTGAAGGAAATATATTTACATCTGCTAAAAATCCATATCTTTCATACAGTCAATGGGGATGGCCAATTGATCCATTAGGTCTAAGAATTACATTAAATCATGTATATGATAGATATGAAAAGCCACTATTTATTGTAGAAAATGGATTAGGTGCAAAAGATATAGCTGATGAAAATGGTTATGTAGAAGATGATTACAGAATTGATTATTTAAGAGAACATATAAAAGCGATGTATGATGCAGTTTCTATAGATGGTGTAGATTTATTAGGTTATACTACATGGGGTCCTATTGATTTAGTAAGTGCTGGCACAGGTGAAATGGAAAAGCGTTACGGATTTATATATGTAGATAGAGATAATATCGGTAATGGAAGTTTGAGAAGGACGAAAAAGAAAAGTTTTGAATGGTATAAGAAAGTAATTGCTTCAAATGGTGAAGATTTATATTAAATAAGAAGAATATAAAAATAATAGTGGTATAATTTTTTCTCTGTAGCAGGATTAACGAAGAGATTTACTGAAAAGAGAGAGATAATTTATTTTGTACCAAGAGATGAAAAAGGCGAGCTTAAATTCTAGGCTTGTCTTTTTTTATTAAATATAACTTATAATGCTTTAAAATTTATGAAAAACTTATTCAATAGATATATTAAAAATTCAATGGTAATCAAATTCTTTACCAATGAATATAAAAAATATCTTCGTGTTATAATAGTTTAAACTAATGAACGAAAGGTAGATGAGTGCATATGAAATATCAACATATAATTGAAGTTAATAAAGACCTTTGTATTGGATGTGGACTTTGTAAAAATGATTGTCCAGTAAATAATATAAGTATAGAAAATAAAAAATCAGTAATTAAAAAGCAAGACTGTCTAATGTGTGGACACTGTGCAGCAATCTGTCCCAAAGAAGCTATTACACTGACAGGATTTGATGAACCACCTATAGAACTTACAAATAAGCCAAACTTAGACTCAGATGAATTACTAATGGCAATTAAATCTAGAAGAAGTATCCGGAAATTTAAAGATAGAGAAGTTTCTTCAGAAATTGTAAAGAAAATTATTGAGGCAGGTAGATACACACCTAGTGCTAAAAATTCACAAGATGTATCATATATTGTTTTGGACAATAAAAAAGTAATGTATGAAAAGGAGGCAGTGAGATTTTTTAGAAAAATCAAACCTATTGCAAATATTGCTGTTAAATATTCAAAGGAAATTGAGATTGATGATAACTTTTTCTTCAAGCATGCTCCTATTGCAATAATGATAATTACAAAAGATAAGATTAGTGGTTCACTTGCAGCATCTAATATGGCACTAATGGCAGAATCTTATGGTCTGGGGGTTTTATTTAGTGGATATTTTTCAGATGTAGCAAATAACTCACCAAAGTTAAAAAAGCTTCTAAGTTTAAAACACAAGAATCATGTTCTCACAACGCTAGTTATTGGATATCCAGATGTTAAATATAGACGTACTGCACAAAAAGAGGCAGCAAGTGTTAGATACTTATAAGATATGGAGGATTTTATGGAAAAAGAATGTCAGCAAAGAATAGAAGAAATAACATCTAAATTTAAAGACTGTCGTAAAGCTATTTCTGCTATGGGTGATGAAACTAGACAGTTAATTTTAATAACACTCTTAGAGAGTGACTTCAATGGTATACGAGTAGGAGAAATTACAGAAAAAACACATCTTTCTCGCCCTGCTGTATCTCATCATCTTAAAATATTGAAAGAAGCAGAAATTGTTAATGTACGTAGAGAAGGGACTAAAAACTATTATTATCTTGATTCAAAAAAATCGCAATGGAAATCACTAACAGAGCTAATAAATCTTATATTTGTTGGAATACAAGATATTGGTGAAAATGATGTAAGAAAAGGTGAGTAAATCAAAGTGATTTAGCAAAAAGGGGTTGTCGCACTAGAAAATAGTGCTACGCCCTTTTTTGTAAGTTTAATGTTTGTAATTAAATAAATTATTAAAATTAACAACTTATTATTTTAAAGTAGTATTAGTCATTTTTATGATGGTTAATACAATTTGTTAGCCATTTTATAGAACCTTGCTCCCTGATAATAGCACCATCAAGAACTATATAATCACCAAAATCATTGCTATAAAGAGGAGGCACTTCACTATAACGTTCCATTTGACTGTATAAGAATTTAATCCTTTCTTGGTGTTGAAACAACTGATGCTCTAATAAAACAAGCCTAGTGTCTATATCTAAATTATTAGAAAAGTACATTTTAAGACGGAAAATATCTTTTTCAAGCCATTCTAGAAACTCATCTTTTCCTTTTTCTGTAATTTTATATATTTTTTTCTAATACATCACCGCTAATTTCAATATACACATTATAATAAATGATTTTCTTATAGAGATATTCTTCAAGCCTAAACCACAAAGCCCTATTGATTTTACAGATAATTAGTTTAGTTCTAGTTTCACTAAATTTACTATAATAAGCAATAGACATGATTATGTCTTAAAGCCATTTAATGATACAATATTAAACTCATTAAATAATAATGGATATGATGTTATTTCAATAGGTAAAATTAATGATATTTTTGTCATTTGAGCTTTTCAAATAGAATATGCCATTTTAAATCAAAGAAACCTCATAGCTATCAAGTATAACTTTTTTATTCTCTTGTGTCATAAATTTATATTACTATAATTTAAGAAGATATGTAATTTAAACAATAAAGTCATATAAGAAAAAAATATATAAATACATACATGAATGTTAAGATTAGTTGATAGAATTTAAGCAATAAATCTAATACTATAAACATAGGAGGTATGAAAAATATGATTAATACGAATTTGAAAAGACTAAGAAAAATTCATCAGTACACACAAGAGGAATTAGCTGAAAAACTTAATATATCTAGACAATCAGTAGCAAAATGGGAAAATGGCGAATCTACTCCTGATATAGATAGTTGCATTAAACTTGCAAAATTGTACAATGTCAAACTAGATGACTTAGTTAATCATTCAGAAGAAAAAACAGGTATTGTAATACCACCTAAAGGAAAATTTTTCTTTGCAGCTGTCGTAGTTGGTGAACGTGGTCAGATTGTTATTCCAAAAGAAGCAAGGGATGTATTTAATATAAATGCAGGAGATAAATTATTGATACTAGGAGATGAAGAAAGAGGATTAGGAATTGTTCATCAACGTGATTTGATAAATTTTATAGGTCATATGGGGGTAATAGGTAAAGAATAATAATTTAAAAAAATTATAAAAGGATGGATAAAATATGAGTAAAATAGTATTTTTTAGTATTCCTGCATATGGTCACACTAATCCTACAGTTGAAGTAGTTCGTGAATTGGTAGATAGAGGGAATAAGGTATTGTATTATCCTTTTAATGAATTTAAAGATAAAATTGAAGGTGCTGGAGCAAAATTTATTTGCTGTGATAAATATCTTCCAGAATTACATCCTGGAGACGAGAAAAAAATTGGGAAGGATTTTTCTGGGTTAATTGAGATGATAGTAGATACTACTATATCTTTTTTATTAGTATTAATTATAAGTATTGTAGGTATAACAGGGAGTGTTGTATATAACAATTACTTTAAACCATGGAAGGATGCTGAAATATATATTAATAAATATATGGTAAAGCAAGATATTTCAGAAGATAATATAAAGAGTATTACAAAAGAAAAAGCAAAGAAAGCAAGCTACAAAGGAATACTATACAGAGTATATTACAAAGATGACCCTCAATATGAATATCAGTATTTTTATAGTGATGATTATTATGCTCTATATGTAAATAAAGTTATGTTACAGATTTATGATATGGAAAATAATAATAAACTTTTAAAAAGCAATGAAGAATTAAAAAGTGTGAAGCATCCACCAATTTATCTTAAAGATGATAGGGATAGATAGGTTCATGACAAAATAGGGGGATTTTTATGGAAATTTACTTGAATATAGTACTATCACGTTTAAATAAAAATAAACTTAGGACTTTATATACTGACATAGAATTTATAGTCACTAAAAATTTTTGTAGTATTTAAGTATAAAGTACATAGTGATATAAGAAGATTAAGACTAATTTTAAAACTATAAATTTGCAATTTATTGTCAGAATATATTGACAAAAGTAAAGTTTGAAATTATAATTTATATCAAGAATAGTTTGACAAAATAAAAACTAGTGACTTTATATTTTAGTAAATTTATTTTTTATTGTTAATTTAAGAATAATTTAGGACTACTATAGACATATAGTTTATCATTGATTTAATATGACAAATAATTGTTATTCCTAGGAATACGATTTCTAAAGTCGCTAGATATAGTCTAATTTAAAGAGGGGGGAGGTATTAGCAGATACAAATTTGTACCTAAAGAAGACTTAAAAGAAATAATTAAAATAAGGTATCTTTTAACAATAGTAATAGGTATGTTATTAATTTATATTAGCTATTTTAAGAATAATTTAAGACGTATATAAAGCGTAAATTATATATCTAATATTAAATAAAGACAAGTCTTCCAACATGTATATTAAAATTGAAGATAGTTGTAGTACAATTCTGCATTTATAAAATAATGTAGAAAGTCAAAAATTGAAAAGAAGTCTAGTAAATTAATGATTATGGTAAATATTTAAAAAGTTAACTATAAGTTATATTTATTTAGATATTTTAGGAATAATTTAAGACGTATAAAATATCATCAAAAAATATCAAACTGTGCTATATGTAGTTAATAATAACCACAGAATATACATTTTATAATTATTGTTTTATTGATAAAAAATTATTATATTTAGGAGGAAACAACAATGGAAAATTTTTGGAATCCGCTTACTTGCTTTACTGTATGTGTAATGATTTATGCTTTTAGTGAGTTTTTATCTAAGAAAACAAAAGGTGCAATTTCAACATTGCTATTTGTATGTATTATATTTTTATTAGGATTTTGGACTAATATTCTACCAAAAGATGTTACAGGAGCATCGGGGATATTAGCTGCGATGAGTAACTTTGGTATAGCATTATTAATAACTAACTTAGGAACACTTATAAACCTTGAAGACTTATGCCATGAATGGAAAACAGTTGTAATTGCATTAGTAGGTATTGTAGGCATAGCGGTTGGTTGTTTCACAGTTGGTAGTATGTTATTTGGTAGAGAGTATGCTTTAATAGCAGCACCTCCAATAGCAGGTTCTACTATTGCTGGTATTATTGTAACAACGGTTGCAGAAGCAGCAAATAGACCTGAACTTGCAGCATTTGTAATTCTAGTATTGTCATTTCAAAAATTCTTTGGTATTCCTATAACAACATATTGTATAAATAAAGAATTAAAATTTAAAAGAGATAGGGGAGATTTCTTAAGGGATGAATCAAAAAGTAATTTTAAGCTTCCAAGTATGAGAATTTTTAAAGAAGAGTCAAATAAAAAATCATCTACATTAGTATATCTTGCAAAACTTTCATTTGTTGCTATGATTGGTAACTTTATAGGCTTGGCTACTCTAATATCAGGATTTACTCCTTCAAACTATTATTTAAATCCAAATATAGCATGTTTGTTAGTAGGGCTAATTTTTACACGAATAGGATTTTTAGAAAAAGGAATTTTAGATAAATCTCAATCTAATGGGATTATAATGTTTGGTTGTATGTTAATGTTACCTGGAGGACTTGCTAAGGTAACTCCAACAGCACTATTTGCAATGATTGTTCCAACTATAGGAATACTAGTTATAGGAGCTATATTCATAATACTATTTACTGCAATTGTAGGAAAGTTATTAGGATATTCTCCAAGAATGTCAGCAGCGATTGGTGTAACTTGTATGCTTGCTTATCCAGCAACACAGATAATTTCTAATGAAGGTATTGATGCTATGGAAGGAACTGTAGAAGAAAAGCAAAGGGCAACAGATTATTTATTACCAAAGATGATTATAGGGGGATTTGTTACTGTAACTATTGCTTCAGTGGCATTTGCTAGTATAATAGGTCCACTTATATTTGGTTAATATGAAATAGATTTATGGGAGGTAAAGTTAATGATAGGAAGTATATCTATAAGAGAGATAGATGAAAAAAGACTTAAACTTGATGATTTGAGTAAGAAAATATGGAAAAATCCAGAAAAAGCATTTAAAGAGTTCAAAGCATGTGAAAATACAGCAAATTTTCTAAGAAGTGAAGGATTTGATGTGGAAGTAGGGGTAGGAGGTTTAGCTACAGCTATTAAGGCTAGTTTTGGCTCAGGGAAACCAGTTATAGGTTTTATGGGAGAGTTTGATGCATTACCTGGTTTAAACCAAAAAGTTTCAACAAAGCAAGAAGCATTTGAATTGGGAGCTTGTGGTCATGGATGTGGACATAATTTATTATGTACTGCGCATGTAGGAGCGGTAATAGGACTTAAAAAAGAAATGATAGAAAATAATTTAAGAGGAACTATAGTTTTTTATGCATGTCCAGGAGAAGAACAATTAACAGGTAAAGGATTTATGGCTAGAGGCGGTGCATTTGAAGGTCTAGACTTAGCTATAAATTTCCATCCAAATAAAATTAGTGAAGCTACAGTGGGTATATCAACAGCTGTTAATTCTGTAAAATTCCATTTTAAGGGGATAACTGCACATGCAGGGTCAGACCCTCAAAATGGAAGAAGTGCTTTAGATGCTGTAGAACTTACTAATGTAGGAGCTAATTATCTGAGAGAACATGTTACTTCTGATGTAAGAATTCATTATACTATTACAGATGGAGGAGTAGCACCTAACATAGTTCCTGATAAAGCATCAGTATGGTATTACACAAGAGCTTTGAGTAGAGAAGCTGTAGAAAATACATATGAAAGACTTATAAAGGTAGCAAAAGGAGCTGCAATGATGACTGAGACTGAGGTTGAAGTAGAGTTTTTAGGAGGATGCTATAATACTTTAAACAATCATGTTCTAGCAAATCTTGTGTCAGAATGTATGGATGATATTACACAAGAGCCTTGGACTCAAGATGAATTGGATTTTGCAGCTGAATTAGATAGACAAAGCCCACAACAATATGAGGCTATGATAAGTAAATATAATTTACCAGAAGGAACTCACCTATATTATGGAGGAGGAAATGTTACGAACTTTAATAGCTATGGCTCTACTGATATTGGAGATGTAATGCATATAGTTCCTACAGCATACTTTTTTACAGGATGTACAAACATAGGTGCACCTGGGCATAGTTGGCAGTTTACATCTTGTGCAGGAAGTTCTATTGGAGAAAAAGGTATGATATATGCAGCAAAAATTATGGCTATGTTTGGAGCTAAAATATTAAACAATCCAGAGATAGCTAAAAAGGCAAAAGAAGAATTCGATAAATCAATGAATGGGAAAACATATAAGTGTCCTATTCCAAAGGATATTCCTACTCCTTAAAAGATATATAAAGTTTAAAATACAGTTTAATAGACAATAACTTGAACTACTCCACCTTAATTACCTTCGGTAATGTTTGAAGGTGGAGATTCATATTCGATAGCACTTTTGCACTAAGCATTCATAGGCTCTAAGGGCTGTTCCATCCCCACTAATCTTAATCCTTCTTTTAGTATATTTATGCTGGCATTTATATCTCTGTCATTCTGTGTATGGCACTCTGAACAAACCCACTTTCTAAGTGATAAGTTTTTTACATCTTTATTTCTATGACCACATACACTACATAACTGACTTGATGGATATGTATTTCCTATTACAGAAATTAATCTCCCATACCAAGTAGCTTTATACTCAAGTAACCTTCTAAATTCATACCAACTAACTTCACTTATTGCACCTGCTAATTTATGATTCTTAATCATATTACTCACTTTCAAATCTTCTAAACAAATTATTTGGTTTTCTCTAATTAGCTTAGTTGATATTTGATGTAGGTAATCTTTTCTTTGATTAGCTATTCTTTCATGTATCTTAGCTACTTTAATTCTTTGCTTATTCCAATTATTACTGAACTTCTTCATCTTTGATAATCTTCTTTGTTCCAATTTCAATCTATAGTTAGCTTTTCTTAACCATTTAGGATTGTTAAATATGCTTCCATTAGAACATATTGCAAAATCTTTTAAGCCTAAATCTATGCCAATATACTTATTAGATTCTTCTAATTGTTTTATGTCAACCTCACAACACATACTAACAAAATATTTACTTGTAGGTGTTTTTGATACAGTAACATTTAATATTCTACCATTTATATTTTGAGTCACTTTAGCCTTAACCCATTTTAATTTTGGTAGCTTAATTAGATTATCCTTAATAATTATATTATTATTTACACACTTACTTTCAAAACTTCTTTTAGGGTTTCTTTTACTTTTGAACTTTGGAAATCCTTGATTATTACCCTTTTTAAATTCTCTAAAGAAGTTTTTATGCACTATATAAATCATCAATAGTAGCTTGTAAGCTGGTTGAATCAACTTCTTTAAGCCATTCATATTCTTTTTTAAGTGATGGAAGTTTTTTAATTAAATCATACTTTGAATGTGATTTACCTTCTTTTTCATAGCATTCTTTTTGAAGTGCTAACATATGATTATATACAAATCTTGAACATCCAAAAGATTTTTCTATTATTTCTTTTTGAGTTTGATTTGGATATATTCTAAACTTAAAAGCTTTCATCTGTATCATTTCTTCACCTCCTTTTAATTTATATTACAGGTTTACATCTCCACCCTACTTACGTTGAGGATGGAGTATTTCGCCTATCTTTGATAAAATGTTTTTATGTACTATAGATTTTAATGTTTATTTTCTGATATAAATAATTTGTATACCCTCTCAGGTCTACCTTTTGTTGAGTTTTGTTTTTCGTATAATATAGTAGCATTTCCAGACTTTAGGAGACTACTTAAAAATCTATTGGCAGTTCTTACTGTTACATTTAAACATGAAGATAATTCCTTGGGAGTAACTTCATCTCTTTGTAGAATTTCAGTAACAGATATAATCTTTTGAATAGTAAGAGTAGATAATTTAGAATTTTTGGCAATTGTATTTATGTGTGGAGTTACTTTATTTGAAACAGTAAGTAATTTATCACATAATAAAGGTCCTATTGTCTCATAACTTTCATTAACTAAGAAACTGTAGTTTAAATGATTTATTTTAGATTCCTTATTAGCACTTATGGCGTTAGACATAGCTTGTTTTATATCATTACCAATTCCATACCCAACACATACTTTAAACTCTATACTATTTTCAATAAATTCTTTTATATAACATGTAGTAAAATTTTTGGTTAATGATTTAATAGTGTCGCATTTAGTAAAAATTTTAAAAGAACTACTATTTTTTTCAATTATAAAATCAGTTAATTTGTCTTTTTTTACAGTATTCAATATTTTATAAATTTTATCTATAGTATAATCATCATAGTTTGTATCTTTAGCTGTTATATATATTACACTAGGTTGGTTTACCTTCATTCTATGCAGATGAATGTCCTTTATTAATTCATTAAAAGTACTTTTTAATAAGTTTATGTCAGGATATATAAAATGAAAATTTACTCCTGCATCTTGTAACATAGGAACAATACTACTAAAACGAGTAGTAGAAAAATCAATTTTACCTTCATCCCATAACTTAATATGTTTTTTTGCAATATTTTTTTCAAGTTCTGCTATATCAGATAAACTCATTTTGGATGCATTTTCATTAATACTATACATTAAATCTCCAAAAGTACCATTTGATAAATAATATGATATGTCTTTTGGATTATCTGCCCAGTCCATTAGGTCAAAGTATGCTCTAGAAAAATCTAATGTATTGTATTTAAAAATAAGTTTTAGAAACGTATCATAATAACTTTGTAAATCCGTACCAAAATCAACTAAAGGTTTTTTTATAGTACCAGCTTTTTTTGTAATAGCTTCCTTAGGGATAGGGCCACTAACTGCAAATCCATCAAACTTATCTTCGATTTCTAGATACAAATCTCCAACATGAGAAAAATCTTTATAAATATATATTTCAATTTCTGCATTAATATTTAACCTTTTTATAGAGTTCTCTACAAACTCCTTTAAGAATTCAGTTGTTATGATTGCTATTTTCATAGACTACTTCCTTTTCAATTAGTATAATTATTTCATATTAGGTATTACTTTTTCTAGCTCTGATAAAACAATCTCTCTTTGTATTATTATATATAATAATATCATGACAAAATATTTATTGTCTAACTAATTATAATCTATTCAAAATGAATGATAAATTACAAGTACTTTCTGGAGCAATGATGATTCCTGTTATATTACTTGTTGTAGCAGGGGTATTTATAGGATTAGGGTCAGTTTTTGCAAATGTGGAAAACGTTTTTGTCTTAGGGTTTAATGGAAGTATATTGATACCAGCAATAGTAACAGCCATGTTGGTAGGGGTAACAGAACCAATAGAGTATACATTCTTATTTGTTGCACCATTATTGTACTTTGTAGTATATGTACCGCTAGCAGGATTAACATATGTATTTACAGAAATGTTTAATGTTTCTATAATGGGAGAATCATTTAGAAATATGTTTCCTAACTTGTTGCAACCTCAAAAAGTGGATGCATTACCTTTATTATTTTTAATACCAATATTCTTTATAGTTACTTATGTAATATTCAAATGGGCAATTAAGAAGTTTGATATAAAGACACCAGGAAGAAGTTCAGAAGAAGTTAAGCTTTATAGTAAGAAAGAATACAGAGAAAGACAATCAGTAGATAATGTTAAAGCAGTAAATAATGGTGCAGTAGAAGATACAGTAGAAGACAAAGATACAGAACTTGTACATTCTATAATAGAAGGTCTAGGAGGAAGTGGTAATATAAAAAATATTACAAACTGTGCAACTAGGCTTAGAGTAGAGTTAAACTCAATAGATGGATTCTATGAAGATGGTTTCTGGGTAAATGATTTAGGTGCAAGTGGAGTAGTTAGAAAGAAAAATTCAGTTCAAGTTATATTTGGGCCAAGAGTTATCACAATAGCAGCAAAAGTTAAAGCTGTATTAGGTGTAGATTAATGAGTATAAAGCCGTGCAAATTAGATTAGTTTGCATGGCTTTTTTAGTTTCAAGAGTATTATAGTTATTTTGAATTTATGGAAAACTTGTGCATAATAGCCATATCTACTAAATAAACTGATGACTTTAAAGTAGGACTGTTAAATTAAGAAATACGGAAGTATAAAAAATGAAACATAATAAAACATAACAAAACATAACTAAAATTGTAAAAAAATATAAAATATTATAGCTAAATAGTATAAAACATAATATAATTACTTTGAAGGGGGTGACAAAATGTGGGAATTTTATAATAATTTAATAGATAAAGTACCAGAAAACATAAGAGTAAAAGATTTTGTTATAGGTTCAGAGTTTGCTATGGTAATAACAGATTATGGAGCAGGTATTAGTCATTTATTATGTGATAAAAGATTTTCTTTTGAAAACGATATAAAAATAAATATGTCTTTAAAAGATTTATGCAAGTCAATTAAGTCTTGGAATTTTATAGAGGCTAGTTTAGGATTAGCAGCAATAAATTCTTATTATAATCAGAATATTTGCACTAAACCATCAAAAGTAGAGAAAATTAATCATCATTTTATTTGCATGATTGATGATTCATCAAAAAAAATAGCAGTAGTAGAGGGAAATCTTAAAAATAAAAATAAAATTAAATTTAGATATGATGTGGATTTTTTCAATAGAAAAATAGAAGAAGGTGATTACAACATATCAGCATATGGATATTTAGTAGAAAACTATGATAGTACATATTTAGGTGGAGACTTAATTATTAATAAACATTTAATAAAAATAGCCAATGATTCACTTAATAAAGAAAGCGTAATTTGTGATATATCGACACCTATATCTTCAGCTTTTAAAAAAATAGGTATAAAAAATATAGGTGGATTTGTTGTAGAGGATATAGACAAATGTTTTAATTTAGTAAAAATAAGTGCACCTTATGAGGATATTGAAAAGACAGGTAAAATGATGAAAATAGTAGGGGCAGAAAGGGATTAAATAAGTGAGTAAGAGTGTAAGAAGTAATAAATTAATTATGCTTTGTTTAGTTATTATATTGATTGTATTGATATTAGTATCGTTAGCACTTGGAAAATATCCAGTAGAACCACATCAAGTATTTGGAATTTTAGTTTCAAAAATATGTAATATAGATAAGTTTTGGACAGATAGCATGGAAACTATATTTTTAAATGTTAGATTGCCAAGAATAGCACTTGCATGTTTAGTAGGTGGGGCATTGGCAGCTGCAGGAGCATCATATCAATATATTTTTTTAAATCCTATGGCATCACCAGATATACTAGGGGCATCATCAGGAGCAGCATTTGGAGCAGCTTTAGCGCTATTTCTTTATAAAAGCAGTAGAGAGGTTACTGTTAGTGCATTCATTTTTAGTTTAATTACTGTAATTTTAGTTTATTTGATAAGTGAAAGAACAAAGGGAAGTAAGGTGTTAGGCTTAATTTTATCTGGTATTATGGTAAGTTCATTATTTTCTTCAGGTACATCTTTTATAAAACTTGTAGCAGACCCTAATGACCAGTTACCTGCAATTACATATTGGTTGATGGGGAGTTTATCAGGAGCTAAAATATCTGATATAAAATTTGCGATTATTCCTATGTTAATAGGTATAGTACCTCTAATACTTATTAGCTGGCAAATAAACATATTGACTGTAGGAGAAGATGAGGCAAGAACAATGGGGATAAATACAAAGCGTATAAGATTCATTACTATTATATGTGCTACACTTTTAACTTCTGCAAGTGTTGCTGTAAGTGGAATGATAGGTTGGGTTGGTCTTGTAATACCACATTTATCTAGAAGATTAGTTGGAAATAACTTTGTTTATTTATTGCCAACATCAGCTATGTTTGGAGCATCGTTTTTGTTGTTAGTTGATAATGTATCTAGAAATTTATGGACTAGTGAGATACCTATAGGTATATTAACATCATTTATTGGTGTACCATTTTTCATATATCTGATTACGAAAAGGGGGGATTAATATGATTTTAGAAGTTAAAGATCTCAGTTATTTTTATAAAGATCAAAATGTACTTAATCAAATATCCTTTAATGTTGAAGGTAGTCAGTTACTATGTATATTAGGACCTAATGGTGCAGGGAAAAGTACTATGTTTAAGTGTATACTTCAGTTATTAAAAGGATATAAAGGTGAAATATTATTGGATGGAAAAAACTTGAAGGATTATAAAATTAAGAATCTAGCAAGAAAAATAGCTTATATCCCTCAGTCTCATAATCCTGTGTTTAGTTATTCCGTTGTTGAAATGGTATTGATGGGAACAACATCACAAATTTCACCTATGTCTAAACCTACTAAAAAACAAATGGAAATAGTTGAAGAATCTTTAGACAAAATAGGAATTTCCTATTTAAAAGATAGGAGTTTTGTAAATTTAAGTGGAGGAGAAAGACAATTAGTACTTATTGCGAGAGCTTTAGCTCAAAACGCAAAGATACTTATTATGGACGAGCCGACCTCTGATTTAGATTATGGTAATCAAATCAGAGTATTAAATACAGTAAAAGAATTAACGAGGGATGGATATATAATAATTCAGTCAACACACAATCCAGACCAGGCCTTTTTGTATGCAGACAAGGTTTTAGCTTTATACAATCATGAAATATTAGCTTTTGGTGTGCCTAAGTACATAATTAATTCTGGTCTAATTAAAAAATTATATAATGTAGATGTAGAATTAAACAGTTTATATGATGACAAAATCAGAGTCTGCATACCAAAAAGTGTAACTATATAATTTACTTAAGGGGGGATAAAATGAAAAAGAAATTATTATCATTGTTATTGGTACTAACTTTAGCAATAACATCTTTAGTTGGATGTACATCATCAAATGATGATGTTAAAGGTGAAAAAGAGGATAAAAACGCATCTAAAACAATAATGTTTACTGATTCAGTAGGTAGAAAGGTTGAGATTCCAGCAAATATTGAAAAAATAGCACCTTCAGGAAGTTTAGCACAAATCGTACTATTTTCAGTAGCACCAGATAAGTTAGTTGGATTATCAGGAGATTGGACAGATGATTCAAAAGACTATGTGGATAAAAAGTATACTAGTCTTCCTGTTTTTGGTCAATTTTATGGTAAGGGAGATTTAAATATGGAAGCCCTTGCAGCAGCAGAACCACAAGTAATTATTGATATAGGTGAGAAGAAAGGTAGCATGAAAGAAGATTTAGATTCTATACAAGAACAAACAGGTATACCAACTATATTTATAGAAGCTACAACTGCTAATATGTCAGAATGCTACACTAAGCTAGGGGAAATTTTAAATGTAGAAGATAATGCAAAAGTATTAGCTGATTACTGTAAAGCTACTTATGATACAACTGTAGAAACGATGAAGAAAATAGGTGATAAGAATAAAGTAAACCTTGCTTATTGCTTAGGAGATACAGGAACAAATATAATCGCAGAAGGGTCTTTCCACTCTGAAATTATTAATATACTTGCAAATAATGTTGCAAAGCTTGATGACCCATCAAGTAAAGGCAATGGAAATGAAGTATCATTAGAACAATTATACTTATGGAATCCAGATGTAATAGTGTTTGCACCACAGAGTATATATAGTAAAGTAGGAAGTCAGGCTGAATGGCAAAAAATAAGTGCTATATCTAGTGGTAAATACTATGAAGCACCAAGTACTCCATATAATTGGATGGGATTCCCTCCATCTGTAAATAGATATATGGGTATGATTTGGTTATCTGAAATACTTTATCCAGAGAATTTTAATTATGATTTAAAAGAAAAAACAAAAGAATTTTATAAGTTATTTTATCATGTTGATTTAAGTGATGAACAATATAGCAAATTAACTAAAAACGCTATTAAATAGTATATAGATATAAAGTTACTAAATAATGTATAGACATAAAGTTAATAAATAATATATAGATGTAAATTAGAAGAAAGTAGGATTTTACCTACTTTCTTTCATAAAAAGGGGAATTGATATGAAACTAATTACAGTAGCGGGGCCACCATCATCTGGAAAAACATCCGTTATTCTTCATCTAATTAAAGCTATGGAGGCAGAAGAAAATAAGGTTGGAGTAGTAAAGTTTGACTGCCTTACATCTTTTGACCAGATTAGATATGAAGAGAATAATATACCTGTTCAAATTGGACTTTCTGGTAAAATTTGTCCAGACCATTTTTTTATAAGTAATATTGAGGATGCACTTTATTGGTCTCAAAAATTAAACTTAGATATTTTAATTACTGAAAGTGCAGGGCTTTGTAATCGTTGCTCACCATATATAAAAACTATACCAGCAGTTTGTGTAATAGATAATTTATCAGGGATAAATACACCTAGAAAAATAGGACCAATGCTAAAATATGCTGATATTGTTGTAATTACAAAAGGAGATATAGTATCACAAGCAGAAAGGGAGGTATTTTCCTTTAATGTACGTCAAGTAAATTCAAAAGCTAAGATAATATTTATAAATGGAATCACAGGACAAGGAGTATTTTTACTTAAGAAATATTTAAGTGATATAAAAGAAATAACTACGCTTAGAGAAAAGCAATTACGTTTTACAACACCAGCATCAGTGTGTTCTTACTGTACTGGAGAGACTAGAATTGGAGAATCTTATCAAATGGGGATGATAAAGAAAATGGAGTTTGACTATGAAATATGATAATTATGAAAATTTACTAAACATGTCTATAGAAGAGATAAAAGAAAGCTATTCTATGGCCTTTGATTTTTTCTTAAATTATAATCTAAGTAATATAGATGACTCAATTACTTTTAATAATTTAATAGAATCTTTAGATGAGGAATTTTATATAACTTTTGGTATAGAAAAAGAAGAATTATATATTAAATTGGTGGAGTTTTTAAAAGAATTTGACCAAGATGAAGAGAGCTTAAATATAGAAAGTATTACTATTAATGGTGGGTACAATAAGCTAAAAGAAAAAGAAGCTATTTCGCTGAAAATAAAGGCTGGAGAAATTATAAGTATTGTTGGACCTACAGGCTCAGGAAAAAGTAGACTGCTAGAGGATATTGAATGTTTAGCCCAGAGAGACACTCCTACTAACAGACAAATATTAATAAATGAAAGTGTTCCAAGTGATGAAACTCGTTTTGTTATGGATGGAAAGTTAGTAGCTCAACTTTCACAAAATATGAATTTTGTAATGGATTTAACAGTAGAAGAATTTTTACAAATGCACTCTAAAAGTCGTTTCTGTAAAAATCAAGATGACATAGTAAAAAAATGCTTTTATTGTGCTAATAAACTAGCTGGAGAAAAATTTGAATTAACCACAAAAATAACTCAATTATCGGGAGGTCAATCAAGGGCTCTTATGATATCGGATACTGCATATATGAGTTCTTCACCGATAGTTTTAATTGATGAAATTGAAAATGCAGGTATAGATAGAAAAGAAGCTCTAAGACTATTATCTAAAAAGGAAAAAATAATTTTAATTTCAACACATGACCCTATATTAGCTTTAAATGCTGATAAAAGAATAGTTATTAAAAATGGTGGAATTTCAAAGGTAATATCTACGACAGATGAAGAAATAGAAAGTATTAAATACATAGAAAGCTTAGATAATATTTTACTAGATATTAGGCACAAGGTTAGAAAAGGTGAAGTCTTAAATAGAAAAGAAATAAAAAGTATTGTACAGGAGGAGGTAACTGGCTTTGTGGGAAATTTATGATGATTTAATAGAAGGAATTCCTAAGGATATAATCGTTGAAGATATAGCTGTTGGGCAACATAATATTTTAGTAAGAAGTAGTGTAGGTAGTGGTATAGGTTTTGTATATAATGAAGATGGGCGTCCTCCAGAGTTTGTGAAATCTTTTAAAGGAAAATCTTTACATGAAATAGCTGGATGTATTAAGTCTTGGAATATCACAGAATCAGGAATTGGCTTAGCTGCAATAAATTCTTATTATAATTCTGTAAAAATTTCAAAAGAAAATAATATAAAGTTAAATGAAAACAATTTTATAGAAGATAGAATTAATGACCCTTTTATTTCATACCAAAATATGATAAGGGGGAAAAAGGTAGCGGTTATAGGTCATTTTCACTATTTAGAAGAACTATTTGCACCTGTGTGTGATTTATCCATAATAGAAAGTGAAGATATATATGGTGATTATCCAGAGACTTCAGCACCATATATCTTACCTGAACAGGACTTTGTAGTTATATCTTGTTATACATTAAGTACAAAAACTTTTCCTTGGTATTTAGAATTAAGTAAAAATGCTTATGTGGTATTGGTAGGTCCAGCAACTCCAATGGCACCTATATTATTTAAGTATGGGGTAAATGATTTATCAGGATTTGTAATTAAAGAACATGATAAAGTAATGAGCATAATAAGTGGAAATGAGAGAAACAGTATGTTTTACAGTACAGGTCAGAAAGTAAATTTAAAAGATAGTGGGGAAATTTAAGTATGAGAATGAATTGGAATGATACTACAATAAAATCTTTTGTTGATGCAAGTGAATATACTGGTTTTCACAAGATATTAGCTAAAGAAATAATTCCATACATCAAAGATAGCCAAACTTTTTGTGATGTAGGTTGTGGATTAGGTTTAATAGATATGTATTTAAGCGAAGAACTAAAAGATATAACTTGTATTGATATAAACCAAAATGCTATAAATTACTTAGAAAAATCAATAAAAGACAATAATATAAACAATATTAGATATATGGTCAAAGATTTTAAAGAGATAAATACAAGATTTGATACTATATTAATTTCATTTTTTTCATATGAGAATATAGAATTTTTTACTGAACACTGTGATAGATTAATTGCAATTGTTAATGATAAATCCAAAACTCATATTCCAGTATCTAAGAAAAGAATGGACATGGTAGAAAGACATAGTTCAAAAAATTTAAAATCATTATTAGATGAAAAGAAACTTAAATATGAATTAATACCATTAAGTCTTGAATTTGGACAGACATTTACTTGTGAAGATGATATAGTCAGGTATGCTAAGTCTTATGATGAAGGCGGAGAGTATGAAACTATATACAATCATATTATGAAAAATGTAGTTAAAGGAGATAAAGTAGCTTATTACCTTCCGTATGAAAAAAATATATCTGTTTTTATAATAGACTTTAATAGATAGATAATTGTAAATTTTAATTTAAATATTTATATTTCATAATAAAGCTTAGACACTTAGTTTGTAACATATACAACTAGTAAATATAAATACTAAATTAAAAGTAGTGTTTTTATCGGATGAATTACTATATATTTATAATTTTTAATTTTGCATATAGTGCTATATTTTGATTTAAGTTGACAATTTATATAAGATTGCATACAATTAAACTAAGAATTGAATAAACGTATTTAAAGAGTAGGGAAGTTGGTGAAAATCCAACACGAACCCATCACTGTAAGCATGGATAAATTCTACATAGCCAACAGATGTTATTTAGAAAGGCTGAGAAAATGAAATGTAAGTCAGATACCTACATTAAATATTAGTAAATAAATTTAGGGGGGAGCAACTAGATTTATTGTTTTGTATATGGAATTTAGAATTTAAAGTATACATATTAAAATGGGATGTTATAGCATTATTTGCTATAACTTTTTTTATGCTCATATTTCTAAATAAGGGGGAAATGTATCATGAGGAAGATTTCAAAAGGGAAGTTGAGTAGTATAATTTTAGTAGTTATGCTGATGTTATCATTGCTAACAGGGTGTAGTAAACCAGAGGAAAATAATGATGTTAGCAAGATGAATAATGAAAAGGAAGTAGTTTTAGCAGCAGCTAGGGATTTGGCACCAGGTGAACAAGATGCTTATTACACAAGTTCTATACTTTATGTTTGGGAACCGCTAGTAGGATTGGGTGATGATGGAAAACCAAAGGCAGAACTTGCAGAAAAGTGGTCAAATTCAGATGATTATAAAGAATGGACATTTACAATAAAGAAGGGTGTAAAATTTCATGATGGTGTAGATTTGAATGCAGATTCAGTAGTAAAAAACTTTGAACGTTATATGAATATGAAAACAAAATCCTCACCTTTTTATTCGTTTGATATAGAAAAGACATATCCTAATTTACTAAGTGTGGATAAAGTTTCTGACTATGAAGTTAAACTTACTTTTAGTAAACCAATATCAACTTTAATATATAACATGGCTAGATTTGGAAGTGCTATGTATAGTCCAGAGTGTTTTGATATAAAAACGGGAGATTTTACTAAATATGCACAAGGAACTGGTCCATTCAAGATAAAAGAAAGAGAAAAAGAACAATTTGTTTTGTTAGAGAGAAATCAAGACTATTATGGAGATAAAAGTAAAGTTAAAAATGTAAGAGTAAATGTAATTAAAGATGCACAAACTCGTTACACAGCACTTAAATCAGAGGAAATTATGGGTGTTATGGATTTAGGGGCTATTACTCCAGAGTTAGCTAGTGAGCTAATAAAGGATGAAAACTTTGAGATTAAAACATCTCCATCAACAATAACTCAATTTGTATCTACAAACGGTACTAGGGCACCATTTAATAATGTTAAGATAAAAGAAGCACTAAGTTTGTTGTTGGATAGAGAAACTATAGTAAATAAATTTTATGGAGGATATGGAACTCCAACTATGAATATATTGAATCAAGGTTCTCCTTTTGCTAAGGAAATTAAACCTGTTTATGATGCAGAAAAAGCAAAAAAAATCATAAAGGATGAGTTAAAAGGGGAAACAAAAGAGTTAGAGTTTATAATACCATCTTATGGTGTAGACCGTTATCCATACAAAACTGTAGCAGAGTATATACAATCTGTATTAAGTGAAGTTGGATTAAACTCTAAAATAACTATACTTGATGGAGCGGCTTTTAAGGAAGCACAAAAAACAGGAAATTATGATATAGCACTTCACACTCAAGGGCTTCCAAATGCAGAACCATTTTCTATATTTGATAGTTATATGAGAAGCACAGGGTCAAGTAATATGGCTTATTCATTGGGCTATAAAAATGAAAGAGCAGATGAATTAATAGGTCAATTAGAAAAAACAATGGACTTAGATGAAAGACGTAAAATATATGATGAACTTCAAGATATATCAGCAGAACATCCATCAGCTATACCATTATTTGAAGATGTTAACTTAATTGCCTATAATAAAAAAATAACTGGGTACAAACCTACATTATATGGAACTACATTAGCAAATATGGAGTGGAGTAAGTAGTGAAAACACCATTTAAATATTTAATTAGAAGGATATTGATGACTATCCCTATTTTGATAGGAATAACTTTTCTAGGATTTATATTAGGGGTTATAGCACCTGGTGACCCAGCAGTTGAATATTTAAGCATGGATGGTATTTCTGCTCCTACAGATGAAGAAATAGAAAGAGTTAGAGAAGAATTAGGGTTAAATGATAATATTATAGTTCAGTATATTAATTGGACTAAAAAAGCTATGACTGGAGATTTAGGACTTTCCTATATCAAAAAGACATCAATCACAGAAGAGATATTAAGAAGGTTACCAATAACCTTCTCTTTATCTTTAATGGCTATGTTTTTTGTTATAGTGTTATCTATACCACTAGCTATAATCATGGCTTTAAAAAAGGATTCAACGATAGATAAGATTGGCACTTTTGTATCATTACTTCTGACATCTATTCCAGGGTTTTGGTTAGCTATTATCATGTTAAGTATATTTTGTGAGAATCTTAGATGGCTACCTACAAGTGGGTATGGTACAATTAAACATTTAATAATGCCTGGATTTGTTTTAGCAGCTGGAACTATAGGAACTGTAGCAAGACTAAATAGAGCAACTTTAATAGAAAGTATAGGACAAAACTATATAACAGTAGCAAAAGCTAAGGGCCTGCCAAATAAAATAGTTATTTTTAAGTATGCTTTTTTAAATTCATTAATGCCTATTGTAACTGTTCTGGGAAACTATTTTGGAGCTATTTTAGGAGGCTCCACAGTGGTTGAGGTTATTTTTAGTATTCCAGGGATGGGAAGCTATGTAATACAAGGAATAATGAGTAGGGATTATCCAGTAGTGCAAGGATATGTGCTATTTACAGGGATTATATTTATAGTGTTTAATTTAATTGTAGATATATGTTACCTATTTCTTAATCCTAAAATGAGGGTTGGAGGTAAATAATATGGATAAATTTAAAGAAATGTTATTTATACATAAACTAGCTTTTTTAGTGCTAATAATTATGATACTTGTTGCAATGTTTGCACCAGAGTTAGCTCCATATGACCCTAATCAAGTACAAATGGAGGATAGGTTAATGGGGATTTCTAGAGAGCATATACTTGGAACAGATACTCTAGGTAGAGATATTCTAAGTAGAATATTATATGGAGCCAGAGTATCCATATCTTTAGCTTTTTTAGCAAGCCTATTAACAATGCTATTTGGTAGTTTTGTAGGTATAATAGCAGGATATTGTGGTGGTATAGTAGATACGATAATCCAGTCTATTGTAAATATATTTCAAGGTCTTCCCAGTCTTAGCTTTATGATTGCTCTTGCTGGAGTTCTTGGACCAGGTATAAAAAGTTTATTAATTGCAATAGTATTTACTTCCTGGGCTGGTTTTTCAAGAGTAGTTAGAGGAGAGGTATTAAAGGTAAAAGAAGAAAAATATGTTGAAGGTGCAAGAGCATTAGGTGCTAGTCATCTTTATATAATTTTGCACTATATAATTCCAAACATATTTGCTCCTTTTATAGTACTATTTACAATAAGGATAGGAAAAAGTGTACTTTCTATGGCATCGTTAAGTTTTTTAGGTCTAGGAATACAACCTCCACAAGCAGATTGGGGTGTTATGATAAATGATGCTAAGACTCATTTTAGAAGCTATCCAAATCTATTATTAGCACCTGGTTTTAGTATATTATTATTGTGTTGCAGTATAAATTTAATTGGAGATGCACTAAGGGATATGTTTGATGAAAAAAGCAACTCTTTAAGCCAATATCTTTAGAAGGAATAAAACTATGAATAGAGATATAAGTATAAAAGATTTAAAAATTCATTTTAATACTAAAGAAGGAAAAGTAAGAGCTGTAGATGGAGTATCTAGAACCTTTCAAAGTGGTAGAATTACAGGAATTATTGGAGAAACTGGAAGTGGAAAATCGGTGCTAGGACTAGGAATTTTGAACCTTGTATCTAATAATTCAACTGTTTCAGGCAGTGTTTTATATGAAGAAAAAGATTTGCTAAAAATTAAAGAAAAGGAAATTAGAGAAATCAGAGGGAAAAAAATAGCGTTAATCCCCCAAAATCCATCAAGTTCTTTTAATCCAATATTGAAAATAGGAAGTCATATGAATGAACTTTTTTATTATCATGGAAAAGAAAAAAAGAATTCTTGCAATAGTAAAAGTTTAGAGATATTAAAAAAATTCTTTTTATCAAATAGTGAGTTGGTTTATAATTCGTATGGATTTCAGCTAAGTGGAGGTATGAGTCAAAGGGCACTGGCAGCTATAGGGACATCATTAAAACCTAACTGGATAGTTGCAGATGAACCAACTAAAGGTTTGGATGCAACAATAAGAAAGCAAGTATATGAAGTATTTTATGATTTAAGAAATAATATGGGTGTTAGTATGATACTTATAACTCATGATTTAATGCTGGCTAAAAAGCTTTGTGATGAAGCTGTAGTTATGTATGCAGGTAAAATCATAGAAGATGGTCCAAAAAATAGTATATTTAATAATCCACTACATCCTTATACAAGAGGTTTAATCGATTCACAGCCAAATGAAAAATTAATACCTATTGAAGGGGTAGCACCAAGTTTAACAAACTTACCAAAAGGATGTAGATTTTCTCCAAGATGCAAGGTTGCAAAAAAAACATGTATTGATTATGAACCAAGACTATTTGATGTTAATGGTTCAAAGGTGAGGTGTTTTCTTTATGATAAAAGTTTGTAACCTTTATAAGGAGTTTAAAAGCGGAATAATCAATAAAAAGATAGTCAAGGCGGTAGATGATGTATCGTTTGAAATAAAAGAGGGAAAAACATTAGGTCTTGTAGGAGAAAGTGGATGCGGAAAATCAACTTTATCAAGGCTTATTTTAAGACTTATTAAATCTGATGGAGGTAAAATTTATTTTAATGGTAGAGATATCAGTAATTATGATTTTTCTCAAATGAGGGATTTAAGAAAAGAGATGCAGATAATATTTCAACATCCAGATTCTGCCCTAAGCCCTAAAAAAACTATATATGGGAGCCTTGTGGAGCCATTAAAAATTCATAAACTCTACGAAAAGAATAAAGCAAGAGAATACATAATGGAATACTTAAGTTTTGTTGGGCTTAGTGAGGAAATTTTAAATAGATACCCACATCAAGTAAGTGGAGGACAAATACAAAGAGTTGCCTTAGCTAGAGTGCTTTTATTAAATCCTAAATTTATGATATTGGATGAACCTACATCAATGTTAGATGTATCTGTGCAAGCTCAAGTTATACAGGTTTTGAAGAAAGCTCAAAAACAGTTTAATATAAGCTATTTATTTATATCTCATGATATAGACTTGGTAAAAGAAGTTAGTGATGAGGTTGCGGTCATGTTAAATGGCAAGATAGTTGAAACTATAGAGGCTAAGGAATTGTATAAAAGTGCAAAGCATGCTTATACCAAAGAGCTTATTGAGAATTTCACTAATTTTTAAAATATAGTAATCAATTGTTTAGTTAATCAATTATTACATTAGTAAGAGTAGTTTTTTGAGTATAGAAAATTACAAATCTTGTCCCTAACACTTTTAGAAAGGAAGATTAATCATGTATTATAAAGATATAGATTTTGAGAGAAAATGGCATGAGTATATTGAAAGTAAAGAAGGATATGCAAGAGAAAGAGCTTTTGATGATGAAGCGGAAAGAATATTTTCAAAAAATTATCTCATAAATATGATGATAATCCAACACTTTATGATTATTCAAAAGAAGTATTTGATTTTATAGATGAGTTAATAGATGAAGGAAAAAATCTTATAGAAATTGGTGCAGGTACTGGAAAATTTACTATACCACTTTCTAAGAAATGTAAAGGTGTAATTGCTAATGATTTTTCAATAGATATGCTTAATGTGCTTGAAGGAAAGATTAGTGAACATAATATAACTAATATAGACATAGTACAAGGAAAATGGGAAGAGATTAATGTTGGGCATAGTGATTATATTTTATCTGTGAATTCTCTTTATCGAATTTGGGATATTAAAGATGCTTTGAGTAAGATGGATAAGTTAGCTAGAGAAAAAGTGATTATAGTGAGAACTATTCAAAAACCATTATTTAATGATTTGTATATGGATTTAGGTGATAAAGATAGAACTTGTCCAGATTATATATACATTCCAAATATACTACATTCTTTAAATATATGTGCAGATATAAAATTTATTGATGTTGAAAATGAAATTGAATTCAATAGTATAGAGGATATACTTTTTAAAATGGAAACAGAATTAAATAAAAAGATTAACTTTAGTGATATGTTAGATAAGTATATAGACAATATGATAGAAAAAAGAGAAAACAAATATATTTTTAAACATAATACTAAAGTTGTAATTATATACTGGAATAGTATAAGTTAGATTTGTTAATATTATCGAAGCATAGAAACTCTTCTGAAAATATTTACAATCTCGACATATTATGCTACAATTATTTAGAATAAATAAAATTTAATAAGAATTACCTCATCTAATAAAAAGATTGAGGTAGAGGTCGCATTTACTAAGATTAATATTGAAGAGGTTGGAAGCCAATGAAGCAATATAAAAGGAGTAAGTGCCGAAGTGCTAGTGTCCAAAGCTAGTGCTGGGGCTGTATTTAATAAGTGCAGCACTGTCATCAAAATTATCCCGAATTTTGATGGAGAGCTATCTTAACTAAGATAAAGGGAAGATGTAGGTATATTGTATTTAGCGCATTTAGCTCAACATGTATCCATGTTGAGCTTTTTTACATCTATACAAAATAGGATAGAAAAGGGAATCAATAATAAAATATTTTAATTTAAAAAGTGGGGAGATTAAAAATGAGCAGTTTAAAAAAGAAAAAGTTTACTATGCCACAGACACTTACTATAATATTTTTACTAATAGTAGTAATGGCAGTTCTTACTTGGATAGTGCCAAGTGGAAATTTTGAAAGGGTAGATATAGACGGAAGATCGGTTGTTGTAGCTGGAACTTATGAAAAAGCAGCATCAAATCCACAGGGAATTACTGATGTATTTACAGCACCTATAAATGGATTTATAGATGCGGCTGAAGTAGTTGGATTTGTTTTGATAGTTGGAGGAGCTTTTGGAATAGTTAATAAAACAGGAGCTATAGAAGCTGTTATAGCTCATACTGTAAATAAAATGAAGAGATTCCAATTTTTAATAATACCTATATCAATGATTCTATTTGGATTAGGTGGAACAACATTTGGAATGAGTGAAGAAACACTACCTTTTTATATGATATTTATTCCACTCATGACCAGTATGGGATATGATTCATTAACAGCAGTGGCGACAGTATTTATAGGAGCAACAGCTGGATTTGGAGCAGCTACTACTAATCCTTTCTCTGTAGGAATAGCACAAGCATTGTCACAAATAACACCAGGTTCTGGGATAGAGTTGAGAGTTGTTATGTTTATAATATATATGGCTATATCTATAGGATTTGTTATGATGTATGCCAATAAAGTTAAAAAAGACCCTAAAAAGTCTTTAGTACATGGTATATCATTGAATCAAGAATCAATGGCTAATACTGATACAAACATAAAAGAATTTACAAAAAGAGAAGCTATGGTAATAGCAATTTTCACAATAGGTATGGCAATTATGATATATGGAGTTTTAAAGCTAGGATGGTACATAACTGAAATTGCAATGATATTTACAGCTATAGGTATAATATCAGGAATAGCATCAGGGCTTAAACAAGATGACATAGTCAATTCATTTATAAGTGGAGCAGGAGATTTAATGACAGCAGGGTTATGTATAGCATTTGCACGTGGAATAGTAATAATAGCAGAAAATGGATTTATAATAGATACAATTTTAAATTCTGCCGCAAATTTATTAAATGGACTTCCAAAAACTATATTTATAAATTTAACTTTCTTAATAGAAGGTTTAATAGCATTTTTTATACCATCAGCATCAGGACTTGCATCACTTACAATACCTGTACTTGCACCACTTGGAGATTTAGTAGATGTATCTAGACAAATGATAGTTACAGCTTATCAATTTGGTATAGGTGTAACTAATTTAATAACACCTACATCAGGTGTTTTAATGGGAGCACTAGCAGTAGCTAATATTCCTTGGTCAAAGTGGGTTAGATTTGTAATGCCTTTAATGGTAGTATTAACAATTACTGTAATGGTATTTTTAACAATAGGATTATTTGTTGGATTCTAATAGGAGGTATATTATGATTGAAAGTATAAAGAAAAGAGCTTATGAGATAGAGAATGAACTGGGAAAAGAAATTGAAGAAGTATGTGATTTTATATTTAACAATCCAGAGTTAGGAGAAGAAGAATATATATCATCAAAGTACTTAGTAGAGAAAATGAAGGAATATGGATTTGATACAACTTATCCGTACTGCAATATGGATACTGCTTTTAGAGCAGAGCTAGGGGATAACGATGGTCCAACTATAGCATTTTTAGCTGAGTATGATGCACTGCCTGGGTATGGGGAAAATAAAGAACCAGGTCATGCTTGTGGACATAACTGGATTGCTGCATCTACATTAGGAGCTTGTATAGTACTAAGTAAGTTAAAAGAAAATTTTAAAGGAAAAATTGTACTAATAGGAACACCAGCTGAAGAGACAACAGGAGGAAAGTGTGATTTAGTTAAAGCAGGAGCTTTTGATGATGTTGATGTAAGTTATCAGATGCATATAGAAGCTTTTAATAACATAAACTGCAAGGCTTTGGCAATAGACTCAATAGAGTTTAGTTTTGAAGGTGTATCAGCACATGCAGCTAGTCACCCTCATATGGGAGTTAATGCATTAGATGCAGTACAACTTACTTTTGCAGGAATAAATGCACTAAGACAGCATGTAAAATCAGATGTTAGAATACATGGGATAGTTTCAAATGGAGGAGAAGCTCCAAACATAGTTCCAGAAAAAGCAGCCTGTGAGTTTTTCGTAAGAGCTGCTGAAAGAAGTTATTTAGATGAAGTAACTAAAAAAGTTATAAACTGTGCGAAAGGTGCAGAGCTAATGACAGGAGCTAAACTTTCTTATAGATACTTTGAAAATTCTTTTGACAACATAATTAATAATAAGGTGCTTCAGAATATAACAAAGAATAATTTAATTGAAGCAGGTATAACGGATATATTAGAAGGAAAAGAGGGACCAGTAGGTTCTACAGATATAGGAAATGTAAGCCAAGTTTGTCCTACTATGTATACAGAAATAGCTCTAGACATAAATCCAATGGTATATGTTCATGAAAAAGAGTTTTTAAATTATGCAAATTCTGAGGAAGCTTATGATAAACTTCACAAAGCAGTAAAGGCAATGGTAGGATGTGCATTAGAAATTTATCTAGAAGATGGACTACTTGATGAGATTAAGAAAAATCACTTAAATTAAAAATAAAACAAAGGGGTATTACCGAAAAGTTGGTAATACCTCTTTATTTTTTGATAGAAGTCATATTTTTGTAGATTCTATAGATAAAGTTATATTATTTATCTAATCTTAATCATATAATAATATTTCTAAGTCAATATTAAATAAAAATAAGTAATCTATCAATTTGGCATAACTTTTGCTTTATACTAAGTTAAAAGATTTTGAACTATATTAGAACTATTAAAATCTCACATAATATAAACAAAAGAAAGGATAGATTTATAATGAAAACAATAGCAGTAGTAACTGATGGATTATCTAAATTAGAATGTTTTTTAAATAAAAATCTAAAGCTAATATTTAAAGATAAAGTAAAAATAAAAAATTATTATTTAAATAGAATAACAGAAGAAGAATTGATAAAAGATGACATAATATTAGTAATGATAGATGATAGAGTATTAAAAATAAAAAAATATGTAAAGGATGTCTCAAAAATAATAACTATAAACAGGAGTATAAAGCAAAGGGATATATACAAGTTATTTTCATTACCAGAAGGAATAGATGTATTAGTAGTAAATGATAATAACCATACTGTATTAGAAACAATATCTAATTTATACAATATAGGAATAAATCACTTAAATTTTATACCATATAATCCTAATGAAGAATATAGACACATTAAGATAGCTATAACACCAGGAGAGAGAGAGTTAGTTCCTGAATATATTAAAGAAGTTATTGATTTAGGACATAGATATATTGATAGTTCAACATTTATTCAAATAATAGCAAAGCTTAAACTAGATGATAAAGAAATTACTGAAAGGTTAATTAAATATACAGATGAAGTGATTAGTTTATATTCAGGTATAAATACTAAATATAAAGAACTTACTATAAAAGCAGATGAATTAAACTCTATAATAAACCTATCAAATTTAGGTATGGCAATGATATCAGAGAAGGAAAATATAATTATTTGTAATGATAGTTTGAGTGATACACTAGATATTCAAAATGATATTATAGGAAAAAATATAGATGAACTAGAGAATGAAAATATTAAAAAGATTTTTAGATTAAGTAAGGCACATGATGAAGTTATAAAGTTTAATAATAAATATTTAAATGTAAATAAGTATAATATAGAAAGTTTTGGAAGGGTGACTGGATATTATTTTTGTATTCAAGAAATAACTTACATAAGGAAATTGGAACAAAACCTATCAAAGAAGCTTAGAGAAAAAGGGCAAGTTGCTAGGTATACCTTTGATGACATAAAAACAGTATCAGTAAAAATGGAAAGAACTAAAGAGCTAGGTATGAAAATAGCGGAATCTGATTATACAGTTCTTATAACTGGAGAAAGTGGAACAGGAAAAGAACTCATGGCTCAGTCTATTCATAATGCATCACCAAGACATAGTCAACCATTTATAGCTATAAACTGTGCAGCTATGCCAGAAAATTTACTTGAAAGTGAACTTTTTGGATATGAAGAGGGTGCTTTTACAGGTGCTTTAAGAGGAGGAAAAAAAGGTTTATTTGAGCAAGCTAATAATGGAACTATATTTTTAGATGAAATAGGAGACATGCCTATATATTTACAAAGCAAATTACTTAGAGTATTACAAGAGAATCAAGTCATGAGAGTTGGGGGAGAAAATGTAATAGACACTGATGTTAGAGTAATTGCAGCTACAAATAAAAATTTATTAGAAATGATAAAAAAAGATAGGTTCAGAGCTGATTTATATTATAGGATAAATGTATTGCCTATAAACATACCACCTTTAAGGGAGAGAAAAGAAGATATAGAAGTTATGTTAAAGTATTTTATGAAAAGGAAGAGGGAAATTAGTCAAGATGTTCAAGACGTTATTAATGCATATGAATGGCCAGGGAATATAAGAGAGTTAAAAAATACAGCTATGTATATTAACATTATGAGTTCTGAGCATGTTATTTTAATCAATGACCTACCTCATAACCTATTAAATATAACTGAAGATTATAGTAAAGAAATAAGTACATTAAAAGATAGAACATCTATAGAAAAAGTAAGGTTAGTAATGGAATGCTTAAAAAATGCCAATAACCTTAATAAAAACATAGGTAGAAATGGTATTGTTAATTCAATAAATGAATTAGGTTATAATATAACAGAAGGTGAGGTAAGGGGAATACTTAATATACTTAAAGAACTAGATTTGATAATATGTGAATCAGGTAGAAAGGGAAGTGAGTTAAATAGAAGAGGAAAAAATATATTAAATAGTATTTAATAGGTCAATAAAAAGGAAAATATAAATGCCTATTTTGCCCATTAATTAGACTTAAGACTATTCAAAAAAGCCGAATTAAACAGGATTAAAATAAAATATAAATTAGTAGAATGATTTATATAACTGCTGCCTTAGAAAAAGTATTTTAAAAATAAATTAGAATTTTTAAATAAATAAAATATTGGTATGCTACTTGCTCTTTAAGAGAGAAGTAGCATTTTTTATTGTTCATAAATAATTTAAGGGGTGAAGAAAGTGATTAAAAAGAAATATCCAGTAATAGGAATATCAGGAAACTTATTAATTGATGAAGGGGGGATGTTTCCTGGTTATGAAAGGGCTTATGTAAACAATGACTATATACAGTCAGTAGTTATGTGTAAAGCTATACCATATATTGTACCAATTGTATATGATGATGAGATTATAAAGGAACAAGTATCAAATATAGATGCACTTATACTATCAGGAGGGCAAGATGTAAATCCTCTCATATGGAAAGAGGAACCTCATAATAAGCTAGGTGCAATATCACCCAAAAGAGATGGTTTTGATATGAAGTTATTAAAACATGCTTTAGATATGAAAAAACCAGTGTTAGGTATATGTAGAGGGGAGCAAATAATAAATGTAACTGAGGGAGGAAGCTTATATCAAGACTTATCTTTAATTGAAGGAGCTTACATAAAACATAATCAGCAACATTTATCGAATATACCTACACATACAGCGCAGATAAAAGAGGGTACAAAGTTGTATGAAATATTAGGAGAAAAAGAAATCTTAGTTAATAGTTTCCATCATTTAGTTGTCAATAAGGTAGCTCCAGGATATATTGTTTCAGCTACTGCTAAAGATGGTTTAGTTGAAGCTATAGAAAAGGAGGGAAATGAGTTTGTAATAGGTATACAATGGCATCCAGAAATGATGACTAAGGATTGTGATAATATGAAAAAAATATTTATGGCAATAGTTAAAGAAGCATCTAAAGAAAAATAATTATAACTATATTTAAGTTGGGTTTGGAGGAATAGCAATGAAAAAAAGCGTTAAGTTAGGTTTCTGGAGTATTGTATTATTAGGGATTAATGCAATAATAGGGTCAGGTATATTTGGTTTACCTGGAGATGCTTATACAAATATAGGTCCAGCGAGTATATTAGTACTAGTTTTTTGTATGTTTTTAGCTGTCTCTATTGCTTTATGTTTTGCTGAAGCAGGGAGTTGGTTTGATACTGATGGAGGGCCATATCTTTATGCAAAAGAGGCATTTGGAGATTTTATTGGGTTTGAAGTTGGATTTATGAAGTGGATAGTTAGTATGATTGCCTGGGCGACTATGGCAAACTTTTTTGCAGTCACACTATCATCTATATGGCCTCAAGCAGCAGAGCCACTTATTAAAAATATAATAATTGGTATATTAGTTGGAGGACTTGGGCTTATAAATTTTATGGGAATGAAGCAATCTAAGCATTTAAATAATATAATGACTATAGGAAAATTATTACCAATAGTTTTATTTATAGCTGTAGGTTTATTCTTTATAAAAAGTTCTAATTTTACACCATTTGTAATAATACAAAAAGGTCAAAGTACATCATCAGCTTTTGTAGCAGTATCAATAACTTTATTTTATGCTTTTACAGGGTTTGAATCTTTAGCTGTTGCAGCAAAAGATATGGAGAATCCTAAGAAAAATGTACCTAAGGCATTAGTGATGGTAATGTTTGTGGTATCAGTAATATATATGCTTATATTGGGGATAAGTATAGGTGTATTGGGAGATGGATTAAGAGGGTCAGCGACTCCTGTTGCAGATGCTGCTATTAAAATGTTAGGTCCTATAGGTGGATATATAATTACAATAGGGACTATAGTATCTGTTGGAGGTATAAATATTGCATCATCTATATTTACACCAAGGTCTGCTGCTGCTTTGGTTGAGCAAGGATTAATGCCTAAGTCTATAAGAAAAACTAATAAAAATGGAGCTCCATATATAGCAATTATAGTATCTGTTATAGGAACTTTATTAATAGCATGGTCAGGGTCATTTACAACATTATCTCAAATAAGTGTTGTATCTAGATTTATTCAATATATTCCTACCTGTCTAGCTGTATTAATATTAAGAAAGAAGTATGCTGGTAAAGACATAAACTTTAGGATACCTGGAGGAGCAATTATACCAATATTTGCAGTAGCTATAAGTGTAGTATTATTGATAAAAGCAGGTATTGATGAACCAATGAAGATAGTTTGGGGACTAGGTGGTATGATAATTGTAGTTCCTATATATTTCTATATGACCAAGGTATACTCAAAGAAATATAATGATATTGAAGTCAAATAATCCTTATAATTATTAGATAGTAAAATTACGAGGATTGTAATAAATTTTCTATCTATAAATTGGATGCAGAAGTATAATCATGTGATTGATTTTTTTGTACTTTAGCTCTAGTATTGAAATTCACAAAGAATCATATTTATATGTATTTTATAAGGATACTTTTGAATTTAGGATAAGCTGTATAACATTTTGGTGTTATACCGCTCTTTGTATAAATAACTTTATTTTTTACTGCTCTAGTTGTGTAAAATGATGGAATATTAAATTCATCTAATAAGAGATGTCTATAAAGAAGAAACTGTATGTACAAAGAAAGGAGTAGAGTATAAAATAGAGTGTAAACTAAAACTTATAAAATTGTATGGTTAAAATAAGGAGCAGATAAAAATGAAAGTATTAATTTCTATAGATTCCTTGAAAGGAAGTTTATCTTCAATCGAGGCAGCAAATGCAATAAAAAAGGGAATATTAAAAGTAAAAAAAGATGCAGAAGTAAAAATATTGCCACTTGCAGATGGTGGTGAAGGGACAGTAGATGCTTTAGTTCAAGGAATGAATGGGAAAAAAGAAACTATAGAGGTTACTGGACCTATAATTAAGAAAGTAAGTGCGACACATGGATTATTAAAAGGTACAAATACAGCAATAATAGAAATGGCTCAAGCCTCAGGATTAACATTAGTTCCAACTGAATTTAGAAATCCTTTATATACCACGACTTATGGTGTTGGAGAAATAATAAAGGAAGCAATAAATAAAGGCTATAGAAACTTTATAGTTGGAATAGGTGGAAGTGCTACTAATGATGCTGGTGTAGGTATGCTTCAAGCTTTAGGATTTGAGTTTTATGATGAAAACAACAACTTAGTAGGGTTAGGTGGAACAGTTTTAAATGAAATAAGACATATAAAAGTAGATAATAGATTAAAAGAATTAGATGAATGTAATTTTAAAATAGCTTGTGATGTAAACAACCCACTGTTTGGAAAAAATGGAGCTGCGTACATATACGGACCTCAAAAAGGTGCAACACCAGAAATAATTGAAGAGTTAGATAATGGACTTAGAAATTTTTCTAAGGTAGTAAAAAGTAACCTAAATAAAGATGTAGCTAATGTAGAAGGCGTAGGAGCAGCAGGTGGATTAGGTTTTGCATTTTTAGCGTTTTTAAATTCAAAATTAGAATCAGGAGTAAAAATAATATTAGATGAAATTAAATTAGAAGATGAAATAAAATGTGTAGACCTTGTTATAACAGGTGAAGGTAGGTTGGACAATCAAACTGCTATGGGTAAGGCACCAATAGGAGTTGCAAAACTAGCCAAAAAGTATGGAGTAAAAGTAATAGGTTTGGCTGGGGCAACGACAGAAGATGCAGTTAAGTGCAATGAAGAAGGGATAGATGCTTATTTCTCTATAGTAAATAGGGCTATGACAATTGAAGAAGCAATGGATAAAGAAACTGCAAGTAATAATATGACTGCTACAACAATACAAATATTTAATCTTATAACTAGTATACAACAGACAAAAAATAAGTAGTATTTAAATTAAGATATATTGAGTAAAAAGAAAGCTGTCACATATGAATTTAGATTTTTTCAGTGTGACAGCTTAATTTATTTTGTATTAATAATTTTAATAATATGTATTGTGAACAAATTAATGAATTTAGATGCTTTGAATAAGATAAGCTATTCTATTCATAAAACTACTATAACTATCTGCTTTAGTGAGTTCTTTTACATTATTCCACTCAGATAGTATTTCAATAAAACTTTCAAATATGTAATTGAATCTTTCTTTTTCTTTTTCGTTTATAGGTATCATGGCTATAATTTGAACTTTTTCCTCTCCCCATTTAACTGGTTTATCGTTTACAATTAAACAGACTCCAGTTTTTAAAGCATTCATTTTCATACTATGAGGAATTGCTACATTGTTATTAAACGCAGTTGAAGACATATTTTCTCTTATAAGAACGTCATCTATATAGTTAGGCTCAACATATTTATTTTCATATAGTACATTTCCCATAAATCTTATATAATCTTTAGCACTGTCTAAATATATGTTTTTCATAAATAAAGACTCACTGAAGTACATTTCTAAATGATTTTGTACAGTAAGTATATTTTTTCTTTCCTTAATCTGAATAAATTTACTTTGAATATTGTCATAATCTTTTATGTTTGGATAAGGATTTATATAGACAAAAGGTAGAGGACATCTATCACTAATTGGTAAGGTAGTAATAACCATATCTACTTTGCTATCAAAGTCTAGATTATGAGTGTCTGAAAAAATCTGAATAACTTCTATAGATTCATTAAATCTTTTTTCGAGGTCTCTCACTATTTTGAGTTGTAAGTCATAGTAATTTGGAGTAATTAATGCACAGAGAACTTTATCTTCTAGTAGTTTTTGCCTATCAAAAAATGAGCCTACATGAAGAGATATATATGATATCTCATCTTCATCTATCTTTATATCCTCTAAAATTTGAATTTGATTACAAATATAAACAGAAATATCATATATTAGAGGATAGGAATCTTTTAACTTTTGAGGTATTTGATTTCTCAAAACTTGATTATTATTAGCCCTACTTACTAAATTTTTTACATGAAGAGTAAATCTTACAACGAATTCATCATCAGATAAATCTATAAAATATAAATCATATACATTTTTAATTATTTTCTTAGTTAAATCAACGAAATGTTCATTTATATAATTAGATAATGATTTAGTATCCATTTGATGGTAGTTTAAGACTGTGGTTTTGTTTGTTAACTGAAATACTAAATAATATAGTTCTGCACTAGTTAAAGTTATATCGTATTCAGACTCTAAAAAGCTTGATATATCTTTTGCTATATTTATATCTATATTATTGTCTATGTAATTTACTACTTTACCTGATTCTATGTAATTATTCTTTTTTATCCTATCTATGGTTATCATTAGATGAAGAAGTATGTTATTTATAGCATATTCATTTATAAATAAATTGTACTTTTTTAATATATGTATTACATTTTCCTTTAGTTTAGTTAGATTATATTCCTGATATATTTTTTGAACATCAAATAAACTTAAAAAGTCACTTCCTGTTTCTTTAAATATTATAGAACTCATTAATTTACGTTTTGAAGACTCATCTCCAACTAGTTTTAGTAAAAATCTTGATTGTTTTATTTTTAAATTATAATTTTCTATAAATTTATTAGCTTTGACGATATCACCTTCAATGGTTGCTGAGCTAACAAATAATTCTTCACTTAAATCAAATATATTAATTCCTTTACTATTAACGATAAGTTCCTTTAAAATTAAATTTAACCTATTAGCAGGTGATGCATTTTCTGAACTATCAATTTTAGTTTGACAACTACTATTAAGATTTACTTTATATCCTTTTTTAGAGGACAATATAATTTCACCAGTAGAATTAATCTCATTTACATATTTTCTAATTGAACGTGTTGATACGTTAAGATAATTAGCTATTGTAGATGAATCTATCCAAGCATGTTGCGTTTTTATGAAATTTAAAAATAACTCTTTTTTAGATGTTTTCATCAATATCCCCTCGCATAATTTTTAAAATAAAATCTGTATGATATGATATATTGTATAATTGAATGTACGTATTGTAAAGTACATTATACTATATATTAACATGCCTAGTTAAGAGTAAATGATTTCCTATTGTTAGGAACTATATTTATGTTAAAGGAACTTATTTAGGAAGTACAATATAAATATAATCAAATAAAAATAAAAAAAATTCATTAAGAAGTAAATAATGAATGAAGATATTGGAGGTATTATTATGAAAAATATAAGCGTGTTATTAGCATGTGGTTCAGGAGCAAGTACAGGGTTTATGGCAACTAGTATGAGAAAGAGTGCAAAGAAAAAGGGGATAGAAGCAGATATAAAGGCTAGAAGTGAGTCAGAAATAGATAAATATTTACCAGAGATAGATTGTTTATTATTAGGGCCGCATCTAGACTATATGAAAGATGAGATTCAAAAAAGAGCAGATGAGTATAACGTTCCAGTGGCATGTATATCTAAAATTGCATACGGGAGATTAGATGGTGCAAAAGCTTTAGAAGAAGCACTAGAGCTAATATCAAATAAATAAAATATTTATAGGGAGATTATTTATGAATAAATTTATAGATTTTTTAAGCGAGAAGTTCACACCTGCTGTAAATAAGATAACTAAAAATGTGTGGATACAATCAGTTCAATCAACCATAATGAAGGTTTTACCGATGGTATTTGTAGGTTCTTTGGTAACTATAGTTTCTGTTTTGAAAAATTACATAAGTTTTTTACCTGATTTAAGTCCAATAAATCAATATACATTTGGACTTTTAGGATTATTTATAGCATTTTTATTACCTATGGAAATAATGAAAAATAAGAAATTTGAAACTATGAGTGTTGTTGCAGGTCTTGCTGGTGCAGGATTAATGTTAATGATGATTCGTCCAGAGATTACAGAACAAGGAACTGTATTTAACTTTAACAGATTCGGAGGAGAGGGGATGCTTGTGGCACTGGTTGCAGGTTTATTCTCTGGATTAATAATGTCTTTATTTGGGTCTTTTTCATTTTTCGGTGAAGATTCGGCACTTCCTGATTTTGTAAGCAAATGGTTTGACAGTATGTTACCTATAGCAGTAATAATGTTTATAGGTTGGTTATTAATTTATGGACTCAACTTTGATATGTTTGAAATAATAGTTAAAATCTTCAAGCCAGTATCAGATATAGCACAAACATTGCCTGGTTTTGTACTATTAAACTTCTTAGTAGTATTTTTGTATTCTTTAGGTATAAGTGGTTGGGTACTATCTCCAATAACTTATGCAATTCAACTTAGTGCAATTGCAACTAATGCAGCAGCTGTAGCATCAGGAGGTGTGGCAACTAACATATATACTTATGAAGTTATTCAAACAGGTTGGATAACTATAGGAGGATGGGGAGCAACATTACCACTAGTTTTAATGATGTGTTTATCTAAGGCTGGAAGAATCAAAGCAATAGGAAGAGCATGTGTTGTTCCATCAATAATGAATATAAATGAGCCAGTAATGTTTGGAGCTCCAGTAGCATGGAATCCATTCTTAATGCTACCTATGTGGATAGGAACGATAGTAATATCAATAACTACTTACTTATCAATGAGTCTGGGGTTTGTTACAATTCCAAGTAAAGTATTTAATTTATGGTATCTTCCTTTTGGAATATCTACTTTTATGATAAATGAAGAGGTTAGAGGGTTAATTGTTCTAGCAATAAATATAATATTACTATTTATGATATGGTATCCATTCTTTAAAGCCTATGAAAAAGAAGAATTAAAGTTGGAGAATCAAGAAGCTTAAATTTAGATGTTGAAAGGAAATTATAAATATGACAATTGAAGAACAAGTAATAGATGAAGAGTTAATAGAAGTAGCAATGCAAATAATACTTCGTGCAGGAGAAGCTAGAACAGAAATTAAGCAAGCTCTTAGTGATTTGGAAAAGTTTGACTACAAAAATGCTGATATAAAATTAGCTAAAGCAAAAGAGTTTATGACAGAAGCACATAGAGCCCAAACCAATATTATACAAGGAGAAGCTGGAGGAGAAAAAAGAGAGCATTCATTATTATTTGCACATGCTCAGGATACTCTTATGACAATATTTAGTGAATTAAATATAGCTATGTCTTTAGTAGGGATAGTAAAGTCTATAGAAGATAAGGTAAATAGTATAAATAATAGATAAAATGAGGAGTGATTAAGTTGAGTAAGTTTCCTAAAGATTTTTTATGGGGTGGAGCTGTAGCAGCTAACCAGCTAGAAGGTGCTTGGAATGAAGGTGGAAAAGGGTGGTGTTTAGCGGATGTACATATATATGATAAAGATAGAGATATATCTAAACATTACGAGTCTGATATGACTATAGACAAAATAAAGTTCGCTATGGAAGATAAGGAAGGTTATTATCCTAAGCGTAGTGGAATAGACTTTTATCATACATATAAAGAAGATTTAAAACTTTTAAAAGAATTAGGATTAAAATGTTTTAGATTTTCGATAAACTGGTCTAGAATATTTCCAAATGGAGATGACTTAGTGCCTAATGAAGAGGGATTAAAGTTTTATGATAATCTTATAAATGAAGTAATTAATAATGGTATGGAGCCTATTGTAACACTACTTCATTATGAGACTCCTTTAAATTTAACATTAAAGTATAAAGGTTGGACTAATAGAAAAGTAGTAGATTTCTTTGTTAGATATGCAGAATTAATGTTAAATAGATATAAAGACAAGGTCAAATACTGGATAGCTATAAACCAAATAAACTTAATGTATCATGAATCATTTAACTCAGTTGCATTTTGTGTAGACCAAGTAGATAATGTAGAACAAGCTAAATATCAAGCTATACATCATCAGTTTATGGCTACAGCTTTAACTAAGAAGCTTGGAAAAGAAATAAATTCAGATATGATGATAGGTATGATGATGGCAGACTGCACATCTTATCCAGAAGATTGTGACCCTGAAAATATAGTATTTGCCTTAAAAAGAAATAGAATACAGTATTTCTTTACAGATGTAAGTTTTAGAGGAGAGTATCCAACTTATATTAAGAGATTTTTCACAGAAAACAATATAAATATAGTTATGGAAGAAGGGGACAAAGAAGTATTAAAAGAAAATACTATGGACTTCCTAGCTCTATCATATTATTATTCTACAGTAGTATCAGCAAGTAAAAATACTATGAATCCAATTGATAATATAAAAAATCCATATTTAAAGGCAAATCCTTGGGGATGGGCAATTGACCCAAAAGGATTGTATCATACTTTGTCTCAATATTATGATAGATATCAAAAACCAATAATGATAGCTGAAAATGGATTTGGGATGCATGATAAATTTGAAGATGGAAAAATTCATGATAGCTATAGAATAGATTATTTAGGAAAGCATATAGAGCAAATAGGTGAAGCTATAGCTGATGGGGCTGAAATACTAGCTTATTGTATGTGGTCACCAATAGATATAATAAGTTGTTCGTCTCAAGAAATGGAAAAGAGATATGGGTTTATATATGTAGATATAGATAACAATGGAAATGGAAACAGAAAACGTTATAAAAAAGATAGTTTTGAGTGGTATCAAAGTGTAATAAGAACCAATGGAGAAGAACTAAAATAAAAAGTAAATAGTTTCTAAATATGAATAATCCCTCTTATAAAAACTATATTAATAATATGGTTTTATAGGAGGGATTATAATTATAAATAAGGTGGTTTTATTAATTATGAGTATAAAAAGGTTTATAAAAAAGTTTATAAAAAGGTTTATAAAAAAGTTTATAAAAAAGTTTATAAAAAAGTTTATGTTTATATTTTTAATTATAAATATGTTGGGATGTGGAATATCTCTTATACTTCAGTCAGGTCTTGGTAGCGATGCCATTACACTTTTAAACGAAGGTATACACTTAAAGCTAGGTGTAAATTATACAGTAGCAGGGTTAATATATAATGGAATTTTATTATTGCTAGCATTGTTATTGAATAAAAAAGGATTGGGATTAGGAAGTTGTGTTTATGTACTATTAGCAGGTGCATTTATAGATTTATATACATATTTGCTATTGAATTTTAATATAGGGAGTTTAGATATTATTATTAGAAACATGAGTTTTCTCATGGGGCATATGCTTATGTGTGGTGGATTTGCAATGCTTATAAAGTTTGATATTGGAATGAGTCCTTTAGATGCAATATTAATCCATATTGAAAATAACTTTAAATATTCATATAAAGTTTTAAAAACTACAGTAGATGTACTATTTTTAATTCTAGGTGTATATTTAGGCGGAAATTTAGGATTTGGAACTCTATTTTCCATATTATGTACAGGGACCACAATTTCAATTTTTAGTAAATTAATCTCTACTAATAAAAAAATATACTTTTCAAATATATAAACTGATAAGTGGATAAGTATGAGGTATATATGAATAGTATTCAATAATTTAAGTCGCTTGAATACTGAAAATCTTGTAATTGCTCAATTTTGATGATTGAGCAATTACTTTTTTATTGTGATATAACATAATGATAATATAATAAACTAAAGTATAAAATTATAATATTATAAATTTATATCTATAGACATTGACTAAATCATAATTGTGTATAAAAATAAGTAGTTAAGAGGTAATATATTATAATATGTGATAAATTTAGACAAATAAAACCTATATATAAGGAGAGCGAAAATATGATAATTGAGTTAAATAAAAGAAACTCTGAAAATCTAACGAAAACGGAAATGGAAATAATTAAATTTATAAATCAAAATGAGTCGATATTACCAGAATTGTCCATAGTAGAGATTGCTCATGAAACATATTCGTCTCCAGCAACTGTTTCAAGAGCAATTAGAAAATGTGGTTTAAATGGATTTAATGAACTTAGATACAGGTTGACAGTAAAAGATGAAAATAATGATATACACAATATGGGGGATATAATAAACAAGTCTTTTATAGAAGCACAACGAGTTATAGAACAAATATCTTTAACTACACTAATTAATATAATAAAAACTATAAATGAATCTAGTAAGATATACGTCCTAGCAAGAGGTCTTACTGAATATGTAGCAAAAGAGTTTAGCCTTAAGTTACAATTGCTTGATTTTAATGTGTTTTTCATAAATGACCCTAATATAATGAAAATAAAATCTAAATCAATGAAAGAAGATGAACTTATAATCATATTTTCGTTGAATGGAAATACTAAAGAACTTGTAGAATCAGCACAAAATGCCAATTTAGGTGGAGCCAAAGTTATAACATGTTGCTGTAGTGAAAATGCAAAACTTATAAAGTATTCTGATTTATATATTGTAGGATATAAGCATTATCATATATCTATATCTGAATATGAAGTGTCTTCTAGGTTGCCCCTGTACATTATATCTAGGATAATTATAGATTATATGGTCAAATATAATAATTCTGGAAATTAAATTGAAAAAGTCTATGAAAATCTATTTTCTATTTATGAAAAGATTTTCATAGACTTTTTTATTATAATGAAAGCATACACAACAGAAGCAAGGGGGAAGACAATGATATATACATTAACCACGAATCCAGCAATAGATATGAACATATCTACTAATGGTATAAAAAGTAAATTAGTAAATCGTACATCAAATGCTACATATTCTCCTAATGGAAAAGGTTTAAATGTAACATTTGTACTAGGTCATTATGGTATAGAGTCTAAGATATTAGGTTTTTTTGGAGGATTCTCAGGAAAATATATAGTTGAAGAAAGTGAAAAGAAAGGGTTTGATGTACTACCTACATGGGTAGAAGATACAACTCGTATAAATATATTTTTAAATGATGGAAATGATGAGTTTAAATTTGTAAACTCTGGGTCATATGTAAATGCAAAGCAAAAATTAGACATGCTAGAGAAGCTAGAGTCATTAGAAGATATAAGTTATTTGTCAATAAGTGGAAGTTTACCACCTGGTATTGATGAGAATTACTATGAAGAAATATTTGAGATTTGTAAAAATAAGAATATAAAAACAATACTTGATATAAGTTCGCCGAAATTAAATGAATTATTAGAATATAATCCATATTTGATAAAACCAAATGATGAGGAAATCAAAGATATATTTGGAATTATCGTAAGAGATGAAGAGGATATTAAGGATGTACTTAAGTTACTACATTTAAAAGGAGCTCAAAATATATTACTAACATTAGGAGAAAAAGGTTCTTATTTTTACAATGGAAAAGCAATTTATTATGCTAGTGCTCAACCAGTTACAGTTGTTAGTTCTGCATGTGCTGGTGACTCTGCATTAGCTGCTTTTTTAAGTATATGGCTAGAAAATCCAGAAGATATTGAATATGCATTAAAAAGGTCTGCGGCAACGGGTGCAAGTGTGGCTGAAAGTAATGGTATAGGTAATCTGGCGAATGTAGAAGATTACATAAAAAATATAAAAGTAAGAAAGGTGGTATAAAAATGGGGAAGAAGATAATCCTTGGGGTAACAGGTTGTCCAACTGGAATTGCTCATACATTTATGGCAGAAGAAGCATTAAAAAAATCAGCTAAAGAATTAGGATGTGATATAAAAGTTGAAACAAATGGCGCAATAGGTGTAGAGAATAAATTAACAGCAGAAGATATCGAAATGGCAGATGCAATAATAGTTGCTTGTGATAAAAACGTTGATATGGATAGATTTAATGGAAAACCAGTAATAGAGGTGCCTGTAAAAGAAGGTATACACAAAGCTAGTGAGCTTATAAAAAAGTGTATTGATGGTAAAGTACCAGTTAGAAAAGGAAGTACATCAAGTAACAAATTTACAGAAGAAGGTAATTTATCGTTTGGTCAAAAGTTATATAAGGACTTAATGAATGGGGTATCTCATATGCTACCTTTAGTAGTAGCAGGAGGAGTGCTAACTGCTATATCATTTTTGTGGGGAATTTATTCATTTGACCCAAATTCAGAACAGTATAATCAGATAGCAGCTACATTAAAATCTGTTGGTGGATATTCTATGAATTTGATGGTTCCTATATTAGCAGCATTTATAGCTCAATCTATATCAGGTAGACCTGGTATGTTGGCAGGGCTTGTTGGAGGAATGATATCGTTTGACACAGGCTCAGGTTTTTTAGGTGGAATTATATCAGGATTTTTAGCAGGTTATGCAGTTAAATTATTCGTGTATTTATTAAGAAAATTACCAAGACAGTTAGAAGGCCTTAAGTCAATTTTTATAATTCCTATAGTCAGTGTAGGTGTTGTTGGTATATCTATGTTGTTACTTGGAGGACCATGTTCAGCACTTAATAATGCTATGATGAATTTCCTTTCAGGATTACAGAACTCAAGCCCTATAATCTTGGGATTAGTAATAGGGTGTATGTCAGCATTTGATATGGGAGGTCCAGTAAATAAAGCAGCATATGTAACTGGAACTATGCTTCTAGGTCAAGGAAACTACTTATTCATGGCAGGTGTATCTGCAGCTTGTATAACACCACCATTAGTAATAGCAATAGCATCTACTTTATTTAAAAATAGATTTACAGAAGAAGATAGAGCAGCAGGACTGATTAATTATATACTAGGTAGTACTCATATAACAGAAGGAGCGATACCTTTTGCAGCAAAGAATCCACTGAAAGTCTTGCCAGTACTTATGATTGCATCATCAATATCAGCGATTTTAACTTACATAATGAAAATAGAGGTACCAGCTCCACATGGAGGATTTTTAGTCTTAGGATTAGTAAATAAGCCACTTTTATGGGTAGGATGCATACTTGTAGGTTCATTAGTAGGAGCAATACTTTATATGATGGTTACACCTAAGGTAGTAAATAACAATAATACTACAGAAAATACAAATGAAATTAAAAATGGACATAAAAATAAAAATACAAAATTGGAAAACGTATCTAATAACATATCTTTGTATAACGAAGAAACAGTAGTTTTAGATGTTAAAGGAAAAAATAAAACAGATGTAATTGATGAAATGGTTGAAATACTTGATAAATCGGGTGTTCTTTTAGATAAAAATAAATTTAAAGAAGAAATTCATAAGAGAGAAGAAATATCATCTACAGGTTTTGGTATGGGCATAGCGATACCACACGCAAAAACAGATGCAGTAAAAGTACCACGTGTAGCAGTTGGTGTATCAAAAGAAGGGTTTGATTTTGAATCGGAGGATGGAAGTCCAGTACATATTATATTTATGATAGCAGCTACAGATAATGGTGATAATTTACACTTAAAGACATTGTCTCAACTATCTGCAAAGCTAATGGATGAAGAATTTTTAAATGAGCTAATAAATAGTAAGACAAGCATAGAAATAGTATCAAAATTAAATAATGAAGAAATTAAATCATTATAAATATATAGGAGGATGAATTATGGCATTAGTGACAACTAAACAAATATTATTAGATGCACAAGAAGGGCATTATGCAGTAGGAGCATTTAATGTTGAAAATATGGAGATGGTTATGGCAGTAATAGAAGCTGCTGAAGAACTTAAATCACCTGTAATACTACAGACAACACCTTCAACAATAAAGTATGCAGGATTGGATTATTATTTAGCAAATGTAAAGGTAGCATCAGAGAAGGCAAGCGTTCCTGTAGCAATGCACTTAGACCATGGTTCAAGTTTTGGGCTAGCAATGCAGGCACTTAGAGTTGGATATACTTCTATTATGATTGATGGTTCTCATGAAAGTTACGAAGATAATATATCAGTATCTAAAGCTGTTGTAGATGCATGTACACCTTCAGATATACCTGTTGAAGCCGAATTAGGTAAAGTTGGAGGTAAGGAAGACGATTTAGATGGTGGTGATGGTGGAGCATATACAGACCCACTAGAAGCAAAAGAATTTGTAGAAAGAACAGGGGTATCATCTTTAGCAGTAGCAATAGGTACGGCACATGGGTTATATAAGGGAGAGCCAAAACTTGATTTAGATAGATTATCTGAAATTAGAGAGGTTGTATCAGTTCCATTAGTATTACATGGTGGGTCAGGGATACCAGATGAGATTATTAAAGAATCTATAAAAAGAGGGATTTGCAAGGTTAATTATGCAACAGAGTTAAGGATTGCTTATAGTAATGGGGTTAAGGATGTGCTTAATTCTGACCCAGAGGTAATTGACCCTAAGAAATATGGTAAAAAAGGTTTAGATTCGGTTAAAGAATTTGTTAAGAGTAGAATGGAAGTTTGTGGATGTGTAGGAAAATCAGTAGGGGAAGTGGAGTGTTATCAATAAAACCTAATCATAAATAAAAATAAAGTAAGAGGTCTATAATAAACCTCTTACTTTATTTTATATATTTAAGAGAGTAAGTGGAAATCTGGAATAAAGAAGATATTATTAATGTAATAAAAAATCTCTTCTTTCATTTTAATTTAATAGTAAAAAGACCATAATAGAGGAATAGTTATTAAAGTAGATGGTACTTCAATGATGAATATATGATAAAATAATTTTGTATAGTATATATAATAATTATAAAATAAGATTGTTATGTTAATTTTAAAAATTAAAAAGTATAATAAAAAGAAAATTTGATAACTATTTAGAGTGATTTTTAATTGAGTGTAAAGGGTTACCAATTATTAAGAAGTATAACTAAAATATATATTCAAATTATTTTATGGAAAGTCGTATATAATTATAGATAAATTAAGACATAAAGCAGATAAGAGATTAGTATGAAAAGCAAATTTTTAGATGCAATTCAGTGATTCTGTTAATCAAGTAGATAAATGAAAACTAGAAATGAAAATTAGTTTAAAATAGTTATAATATAACTTTAATTCATTAATGTAAAGAGCTTTTGAAGGAGAATTATTTAACTAAGTAATATTACATAATAAATATGAGGTGATTAAATGAGAAATATACCAGATGAGATTAAAAACTCAATAATAAATATATTTCCAAAAGAAAATACTATGGCCATCATAATATTTGGTAGTTATGGAACAGATAGGCATACATCAGAAAGTGATATAGATATAGCATGGATTCCTATCAAAAAAGTATCAATTACAGAGCTTGCAACGAAAACAGAGGCTCTAAGAAATATATTAGATGTTGATGTAGACTTAAAGATTGTTACAGATAACTATACAATAGCACTTAGAAAGGCTATTTTAGAAGGTGATGTTATTTATGAATCTAAAGATTTTAAGGATTATATAAATAATTTCTATTTTGAAAATAGTGATGTAATAGATATCTTAGATTGGAGGGATATGTATGGTAATTAGAAATAAATTGTCTTGGAGTTCAATAGAAGAAGTAAATAGAGATTTTGGTTCTTGTTTATATGATTTGCAAAACTTCAAAATACTATATACTAAAGAAGAAATACCTGAATTATGGGCTAGATATATAAAAGAAGGTTTTAAAAGCTATATGGTATCATTTCTAGAATTAACAAAAGCAATGCTGTATTATAAATCAATTAATTTAAATATAAAATCTAAGACCTTCTATGATTATCTCTTGGCTTGTGAGTATCATAACTTATTGCCCCAAAATTCTTCTATTGTTATAGAAACACTTAGAAAGTTAAGAAATGATGATTCTCATGGATATGATATACCAGAGTTTGAAGATATGTATGAGTTGTTTACAGAAAACGAAGAGGTATTTGTTAGTATAAGAAATACTTGTAAAAAATGATTTTTAGGGAGACGCATTTTAACTAAGATGTAAAGGAAAGAAAAAACCTTGAGTAACTTTGAGTTTTTAAAAGAAGTTAAATAAAATGTATCAGAGATAAGTTAGTAGTAGCAATTGGCTAATATCTTATTTGATTATAATAAAATAACAATACAACCTCTTAATACAGCTTTAGAATCTAAATCTATATTAAGAGGTTGTATTTAATTAAATTAATACAAATGTTGTATAATTAAATCATAAATACTAAAAGTTAATGAAGCCAAAATAGAAAATATCATTATACAAATATATGCATATAAATTTATTATAAAGATTAATAAATCATATATTATTTACAATTTATTAAGAAGAACTAGATGTATTTCTATTATATTGAGATATAAAACCTTTAGGCATTTTACTTATAAAATACACAACCATAATACAAGACAAAGGCTTGTCTACTATATTGCTAAGTATTCTTGGAAAGAATGCAGCAGTAAATATCTTCTGACCAGACTGAACTAAAAAACCGACTAATAAATCAGCACCACTTCCACTTAAACCACCAAACAATAAAACTGAAATAGGAGTACCAATTAAAGGACAAACAACAGATAGAATTAGTCCTGTAATAATAGCCTCCTTATAACCAAAACCTTTTTTCTTAGAAATATAACCAACGATAAGACCAAGAACAATATTTACAAGGGCAAAAGGTATATTCGTAGGGCCTGATATAACTCCTAAAACCAAGTTTGTACAGCCACCAATAAGAGCACCCCAAAAAGGCCCTAATACTACAGCTCCAAGCACAGTACCAACCGTATCTAAAAATAATAATGGTATATTTATCATAGATATAGCTATACCTAAAACAATGTTAATAACTATACACATTGAAGAAAATGTTATTTTCTTAGTATTCAATTATAATACCTCCTAAAAAAATGTATATATTTATCATAGTATAGATTATAAAAGATTACTAATTGTATATTTCTATATAGAATACTATAAATATAGAGCAAATGAATAATATAATTATCAAAATATGTAGTATTATTAAAAGTGAGAATACTTAAGGAGAATATTATGAAAAGAAACAGAGAGATTGTAGTAGTTTGTCATTGTATATTGAATTGTAACTCTAAAGTAGAGGGGCTATCAGAATTTAAAGGTGCACAAAGTATAACAATAAATTTAATAAATAATGGATATGGAATAATTCAACTACCATGTCCAGAGATGATTATGTATGGAATAAATAGGTGGGGACATGTAAAAGAACAGTTTGACAATTTGTTTTTTAGAGAACAATGTAGACAAATGCTAATACCTTATATAAGACAGTTTGATGAATATTTAAAAAATAATTATAATATAAAAAGTATCATTGCCGTAGATGGTAGCCCAAGTTGTGGATATAACAAGACCTGTAGTTCTAAAAATTGGTTTGGTGAATTAAGTGGTTGCAAGGATTTGATGAATAAAATAAATGATATCCAAATGGTAGAAGAGAAAGGTATTTTTATAGATGAGTTAGAAAAATTACTTAATGAATATAATTTAGAAATACCTATAGTTGGATTTGACGAACTTAGAGAAGATAAGTAAATATATTAAGGATATATTATAAAAGCTTACTATCTTATCTAAAAGAATATTAGATAGCTATAATAATATAAATTCAGATTCAAAAACTTCATATAAATATTTGTAATAGAAGCTTTTATATAAAAGGGTGATTATTCTGAAGAAGGAGAATAATCACCCTTTTTATGAATTTATATAGTAACCTAAAAATTGAAAAATACATAAGTTTAACCCCAGTTGTGTCTCCCAAATACCCACTTGTGCTATAAATATTGAACGTAGAATGCCTTAATGCTATTTTGTATTTAAGATAACTCAATTAAAAAATAGTATATTTGTTGGAGTAATTATATAAATGTTGATTTATATAATTATCTTAAAGCCATATGGAATGTACATGTATATGATTAAAACTATAAAAAATAAAACAGTTATATTCTAAGGAGGGTAAAATGGGTATTTTACAAATAAAAAACCTAACTAAAATATATGGAAAAGATGAAACAGAAGTTAAGGCATTAAATAATATAAATATAAAAATAAACAAAGGTGAATTTGTTGCAATAATAGGCAAGAGTGGAAGTGGAAAGAGTACATTATTACATATAATGGCTGGTCTTGAAACTCCAACAAGTGGACATGTAATTATAGAAGATATAAATATCTCATCTCTTAATGAAAAACAACAATCTATTTTACGGAGAGAAAAAATAGGTTTAATATTTCAATCATACAATCTAATTCCTGCTTTAACAGTTGAGGAAAACATAAAATTACCAACAATAAATATCAATAATAAAAATGATAATTATGTTGATGAATTAATGCTATTACTAAGTATAAATGATAGAAAAGAACATCTACCACATCAACTATCTGGTGGACAGCAACAAAGAGTAGCAATAGCAAGAGCACTTATAAACAAACCATCAATAATATTAGCAGATGAACCTACTGGTAATCTAGACACTAAAAGTGAATCTGAGGTTTTAAATTTGCTAAAAAAATCTCAGAAAAAATACAATCAGACAATAATAATGATAACTCATAACATGAATATTGCTAAGTATGCAGGCAGAGTCATAAAAATAGAAGATGGAGTTATAAGAGAGTAGGTGTAGCTGTGAATCTAAAAAAACTAGCAAGAAAATATATGATAGGAGATAAGAAAAATACATTATTAATAGTTATAAGTATTGTAATTTCAACTGCATTATTTTTAGTAATGAATATAATAAGTGAAGATGTTAGAAATTTAATGATAAATCAATCTAAAAAAGAGTTAGGTACAAAGCATGTTGCATACTCTGAACCACCTAATGAAGAATTAAAGTATTTAGAGAATAATCCTGATATAAAGAAGATTGGAAAATCAATATTTTTAGGATTGCATGAAATAGGAAAAGGTCAAATACTTCAAATATTATGGGATGATAAGGCTACTCAAGAAATGTCTAACTCGTATACTTTAAAAAATGGCAGATTTCCAGCAAAAGAAGACGAAATAGCAGTAGATACATGGTATATTAAACAGTGTAAAATAAAAGAGCCAATAGGTAAAAAAATAAAGATAGACTATATTAAACAAAGTAAAAAAGGAGTAAATTTATATACTAATGAAAAAGAATTTAAGATTGTAGGAATATTAGAAAGTAATCCAATTTTAAAAGCACAAGGTATGTCTGTAGCCACTATAAGTAAAGAGTATGCCATGAAAAATATGCATATTAAAAATAAATATGACCAAGTTATTTTTATGTTTAAAAAAGAATTAAATATACAAAAGCAAATAGATAAGCTCGTTAAAGATAGAAAATTAAATGAAGATAATATAACATTAAATAGACCATTAATATTAGCTATGTCAGATAGTTTAAATTTGAAAATACCATATATTTTAGTAAATATAGTAATTGCTTTAGCTACTATATTATTAATTTACAATATATTTTATACATTAATGTTGAATAGAGCTAAGGATTTTGGAATACTAAAAACACTTGGTTTTATACCATCTGATATTTCTAAAATAATAGTCTGGGAAGTATTTGTATATTCGATTATAAGTATTCCTATTGGAATAATAATAGGAAAATTAATAGTTAGTTTGTGTAGTGAATACATGATAGGAGCAATATATGGTATTAATTATATAAATTTAATTAAAGATACTAGCCATATGAATGCATACATATACTCAATATTATTAAGTACATTAACCATAATAATATCAGTATTAAAACCACTTATAGAATTCTCTAAAACTGACCCAATGACATGTATAAAAAAAATTGAAGGGGAGATTGTTGTAAGGAAAAAATCATCCATAAATAGACTGATGACTAAACTTTATAATGACTATGGAAATATAGCATTAAAAAACATACAAAGAAATCAAAAACGAACAAATTTGCTTATAGTATCAATATCATTAGTATTTTTTTTAATATTAACAGTATATTCAAAAGCTACAAGCAATTTTTTAAATGATGGTGGGTTACGGTTATGGATTCCTGGAGATTTTTTAATAACTAACATAGATTCCTCATCTATATTACAAAATACAGTAAGCTATGATAAAAAAACTTTAAAAGAGATAGAAAATATAAATGGTGTTAAAAAAGTAAATGCTCATAGAAATAAATACTTTATCACGATGAATAGTATTGAGAATATAAATAAAAAATCAAAATATTGGAAGGAAAATAAAGATGTACTAAAACAAAATGCCCATATTGAAAATGGAAAAAAGATAATGCCAAGTTTTATTGAAGTTTTAGGAGTTGAAGATAACAATATATTAAAGAAGGTATTAATAGAAGGTAAAGGAAATTTAAGTAAATTAGAGAAAGAACCATATATATTAATAGATAAAAAGTATAGTGAATCACTTAATGTAAAAACTGGTGATAAAATAAATTTAAACTTTAATATTTCAGACACTAAAACAGGTAACTATAAAGAAACAATTTCTAAAGAGTTTATTGTTGGGGGAATTATTACAAATTTACCTATAATATCTCAAGGAGTAGGAACAAGCTTTGGAGCTGTTCTGCATGTAAATCAAATGGATAAATTTACAGGAGTTCATTCATATGAGCGATTTGATGTATGGACTAGTAAGCTTGCCAATAACAAATATATTGAAAGCGAATTGAATAAAATAGTAGACAAATCAGGCAAAGGTCTATTGACCCCTTATAAGGAGGAGGCATCTGGAATTGAAAAAAGCGATAATCAAAAAAATATGATTGTGATAATAGTTATTGGAATTATAGTTGTATTATCTATGTTTAATTGTTGTAATATTATAGTTGTTAGTATAAAGAATAGAAGAAGAGAATTTGCATTACTTAGAGGTATAGGCATTTCAAAAGATGAAATTAAAAGAATTATTAAAATAGAAGGGATAATATATCTATTTAATGGAGTTATCTTAGCTATAATACCCAGTTTGATTGCAAGATTGATAATAATAAAAGATTTTGAAACTATCAAGCTGATAAACCTAAAGCTTATAGGAGCTGTGATTATAATAGTAGTGTTTTTGTTGATAATAATTATAATGACAATTATAAAAGTTTTAAAAAATGTACAGAGTGAAGATTTTGTAGAACAAATAAAGACATTATAATAATGATTTAAGTAGATTTAAAACTATCTTAATATGGAGTTGATATCAATCTCAATATAAAAATAATATTGCATGATGAGCTTATTTTTATATTGAGTTTTACAGTAAATTAAAATAATATTATAATAAAAATAATGTTTTTATAATGCATATATTACAGGGAGGTAAGGGTGTATAGGATAGTTATTTGTGAAGATGATGTAGAACAAAGAGAGAAAATAAGAAATTCGATTACTCAGATATTAGAAGATGTATCAAGTCATATTAAAATATTTGAGTATGATTGTGCAGAACAGTTTCTAGAGGAAAATCCTGCAGGTATAGATATTTATATTCTAGATATTAGGATGGGAGATATGACGGGAATGAGTTTAGCAAAGGTTATAAGAAATGAAAATGAATCAGCCGAAATAATGTTTATTACTTCTCTAGTTGAGTATATTCAAGAAGGTTATAAAGTTAGAGCATATAGATATTTACTAAAGCCTATAAAGTATGAAGAACTAAAGGAAAGTATCTTAAGCTGTGTAAAAGATTTAACTAGAAAAAAAGATAATTTTATGATTTTAGAAAATAGAGGAAGCATTAAAAAAATACCTATAAAGGACATTTTATATATTGAGGTTATAAGAAGAGATATTATTGTACATACCATAGATGGAGAGTATCACACAAAGTGCAGTATGGATAAAGTAGAAAAAGAGTTGAAATTATTCAATTTTTTTAGATGTCATAAGAGTTTTCTAATTAATATGGTCTATATTGATAGTATAGAAAACAATACAGTTATGATTAGAGATAGAGAAGTTCCAGTTAGTAAACATAGAATAAGTAATCTTAGAAAAACATTAACTAATATGCTTGGAGATATTTTATGTTAGAACAATATATTTGGAGCATCATGTTATCAATACCAGGAATAATAGTACCTTTAATAATATCAAAAGTAATACTTGAAGAAGTGTTTTCATGTAATAGAGAAAATAAAAGAATACCTATTTTTTTATTACTAGGAATAATAATTTCCTGTTTATACAATCTAAAACATATAGATATTAGAGTAACTTTGATGTTATATTTTGTGTTAATGTTTGTATACTATAAGAAAATATATGGTTTTAATAACTTAAAGTGTGTAATTATAAGTATAGGTTATCTGATAATTTTTATATTGGTATACCTATTAGTGTATAAAACAATATATGAAGTTATGGTTTCTATAAGAGGTAGAGTTATACTCTTTGATTATTATGCTCTGTTAGGTAATAAAATAATAAGGTTAGAAGTAATAGTTATATCAAATATGATTTTATTATTTTTGATACCAATTGCTAAATCACTTAAATTAAAAAGAAAGATAATTGGTATACATTACATATATGTACTTCTCTCAATAATAGGAAATTTGATATGTATTATTATATTATTTGACACTGTATATAGATACACTTTTGGGAATACAAGTATATACATGGACTTTATTATGGTATTAGTATCTTCAATATTATTATTAACAAGTATATTTTCTGTAAATATGATAAATAAGATAGTTAACCATAATAAATTAATGTTAGAAAATAAAGTGATTAGAGAAGATATTAAAAAACAAAACATATATTATTTAAGCTTACAAGAATCTCAATCAAATATTAGACAATTATATCATGACATGAAAAATCATATGATATGTATAACAAATGTATATGGTAATAATGAATATATTAATAGTATTAATGATGAATTAGAAAGTTATAGATTAATGTCTGACACTGGCAACGTAGTTTTAGATGTGATTATAAATGATAAAAGTCTACTTTGTAAAAAGTACAATATAGACTTTGTAGTTGATATAAGAATGGATAATTGTAATTTTTTGGAAAGAAGTGATATATGTAGTATATTTTCTAATATGTTAGATAATGCCATCAATGCTTGCATCAAGATAAATGAAAATACAATTAATAAAAAAATTAAACTTAGAGGAACTAAAGTAAATAATTTCTTTGTTATAAAATGCGAGAATTCAAGAACTAACGAATTGAAATTTAATGGAGAAAAAATAATAACTGACAAGGAAGATAAATTTATGCATGGAATAGGAATAAGTAGTATGAGAAAATCAGTAGAAAAATATAATGGGAATTTAGAAATAAAAGTTGATGAAAATAAATTTATAATAATAATAGATATTCCATTATCAAGATTTTAAATACTATAAATAATATGAAGTCTCTAAAATAAACTTTAAGTATATAGGAAGTATTTATTATTTGTATGGTTTTTAATTTATTAGAATTATAGGGAAGACATATATTATAAATTTGAATATTAAGATTTTTTTGAGGGATAGTAGACAAACTATTCCTTATTTTTATAACTAAGAACAAGTGTTATAGATGACAGCGAGGATAACAATGGATTTGTTTATTTGTGAGTATTAGGTTATACAAAAGCTGTTATCTATAACTAAATTGGAAAATTCTATCAAATTTTGGAAAACGATTGACAAAGAGAACTAAATAAAGTATATTATTAGTAAGTTAGTTTAACGTACAAATAAATTGTATGCAATGTTTAATATATAAAATTAAGATATTAGACTGAGTTATTTAATTTTAAAGTACATCAAAATGGAATATTAAATTATCGATTTAGGAGGATGGCTGTGGTAAGAATATTTGAAGATTATATTGAAAAAAGATTTGACAATGAACTACTGCGAATAGAAGCATGGGGAAAAAATTCTTTACGTATTAGGTCATTTGTCGACCAAAATTTTATTGATGAAAATTATGCTCTTAATGAAAAACCTAAGTTGAATAAAGAAGATATTAAAATCGACAAGAGTGAAGATGGTAGTGTAAGTATTAAAAATGGAAAATTAAAGGCTATCTTAGACCATAGAGATAGAATTACATTTTATAACGATAAAAATGAAATATTGTTAAAGGAATTTATTAGATTAAGAGCTGTAAAACACGATGATGGTGGAGAAGATGTAGGAACCATTGAAATTACCAAAGACTTTAACTCCACACTTAAATTAAAATCAAGAGAATATCGACCAAGTTGTAGTGGGGAATTTGAAGTAACTACTAGATTTGAGTCTGAACCTTATGAAAAGGTTTTTGGGATGGGACAATACCAGCATGAATTTCTAGATTTAAAGAATACCGTTTTGGAGTTAGCCCAAAGAAATTCTCAAATATCAGTTCCTTATTATATTTCTAGTTTAGGGTATGGATTTTTATGGAATAATCCAGGAATTGGAAGAGTATCTTTTGCCAAGAACATAACAGAGTGGAAGATGTTTTCTACAAACTTTATAGATTATTGGATTACTTGTGGAGAAAGCCCAAAAGAGTTAAGTAAAAATTACTCTCAAGTTACAGGAACTGTACCTATGATGCCTGAAAACCTATTAGGGCTATGGCAAAGTAAATTAAGATATAGAACTTCGGAAGAAGTCTTGGATGTTGTGAAAGAATACTCAAAAAGGGGAATTAAACTTTCATCAATTGCAATCGACTATTTTCATTGGCCTAAGCAAGGAGAATATAAATTTGACTTAGATTATTGGAAAAATCCTAAGGAATTAGTTAAAAAACTGAAAGAAGAGTATTTAGTAGAACCAATCGTATCTGTATGGCCCACAGTTCAAAGTGATGCAGAAAACTACAATGATTATTTAGAAAATGGTTATTTGGTTAATGTTAATCGTGGTGTCAGAATGACAATGCAAATTCAAGGGAATACAGTCTTTGTAGATATGACAAACAAAAATGCAAGGGAGTATGTTTGGGATAGAATAGATAAAAATTATAAGCAACTAGGAATTGATTATTATTGGTTAGATGTAGCTGAACCTGGATATTCTGTTTATGATTTTGATAATTATAGATACAAAAAAGGAAATGTTTTAAGCTGTGGAAATATATATCCTATCGATTATTTAAAAATGATTTATGATGGTTTACATGATGATACAGAGTCTGTTGTAACTCTTGTAAGAGGAGCTTGGGCAGGTGCTCAAAAGTATGGAGCTTTAGTATGGTCTGGTGATATTGATTCTAGTTTTGAGGCTTTTAACAATCAAGTAAATACAGGGCTAAATATGGGACTAGCAGGTATACCTTGGTGGACTACAGACATTGGAGGTTTCCATGGAGGAAATCCTAACGACCCAGAGTTTAGAGAACTTATGGTAAGATGGTTCCAATATGCTACTTTTTCACCAATTTTGAGAATGCATGGAGATAGGCTACCTCACAGTAAGCCATTATCAAACAAAGGTGGAGGTTCAATGGTCACTGGAGCTCCTAATGAGATATGGTCTTATGGTGAAGATGTTGAAAGAATTCTTACAAGGTTTATAAAAATTAGAGAAAGTTTAAAAAGCTATTTAAAAAAATTAATGAAGGAAGCTCATGAAGATGGAACACCAGTTATGAGAACTCTATTTTATGAATTTCCTGAAGATGAGAAAACTTGGGAGATTGATAATACATATATGTTTGGAGATGAAATTTTGGTTGCTCCAATAATGAATTATAAAGATAGAAGTAGAAAAGTATATTTGCCAAAAGGATACACATGGGAGAATATATTTAGTGGAATTAGTTATGCAGGTGGAGAAGTTTATGAAATAGAATGCCCACTTGAAGAAATTCCTATCTTCTTAAATAAAAATTCTAAGCATAATTTTGAAGAACTAAAAAATATTTTGAGTGAGGTGAAATCATAATGGAGCCACAATTATGGCAATTATTATTAATCGTACTATATGGATTTTTTATAAACTATGAAAAAAATTCAACAATGTTTGGGACATATCAGCCAGTAACAGCAGGTTTTATTACTGGTCTTATATTAGGTGATATAAATACAGGTTTATATATTGGGGGTACATTACAATTACTATCATTAGGGATTAGTAATTTTGGTGGAGCATCCATTCCTGATTATCAAACAGCAAGTATAGTAGCTACGTTTATAACTATTACGACTAATCAAGAAGCATCTGTAGGAATTTCTATAGGTATTCCAGTTGCTTTGTTAATGGTACAATTGGATGTCCTTAGAAATACTATTGGTATATGGCTAGTTCATAAAGCAGAAGATGGAGCTAAAAAAGGAAATTATAAAAACATAACATATATGCAAATGTTAGGAGTATTATTAACAGCAGCTACAACGGGTATTCCAGTTGCTCTAGCTGTAATATTTGGGCCTTCCTTGGTTGATACTATTTTAAAATATACACCTGAATGGTTAACAGGTGGTTTAACAGTAGCTGGAGGATTACTTCCAGCAGTAGGAATAGGATTACTACTTAGATATCTTCCTGCAAAAGAGTATTTTAGTTATTTAGTGATTGGATTTGTTTTAGCAGTCTATATGAAAGTACCATTATTAGGTGTGGCTTTAATCGGAGGAGCAATCGCACTTATAATTTATAAAAAGAATGTGGAAAATCAAGCACAACAATATACTGTAGTAGGAGGTATGGATGAAGATGAGTGATAATGTGTCATTAAATAAATCAAATGAAAAAGTTAAAAAAAGTGTTTTATGGCGTTGGTTTTTTACCAGTTCTGTTTCTTCAAATTATGAGAAGATGCAAGCTTTAGCATATTGTTATGCAGTATTACCATTTTTAAAAACAGTATATAAAGATAAGCCAGAAAAACTTCAAAATGCTGTATTAAACCATTTACAATTTTTTAATACTAATCCATGGGTTGCTCCTTATATTTTGGGTATTAATGTAGCTATGGAGGAATTATCAAGTGAAGATACTGAGGAGGCTGTTACTTCAATTAAAACAGGATTGATGGGGCCAGTAGCAGGTCTAGGAGATAGTTTGTTTGTCGTTATTCCATGGACAATTTTTGGAGCTATAGCAGCTAATATGGCGATAGATGGAAGTCCTTTTGGAATCTTATTATGGATTATAGTAAGTGTAGCATTGAAACTATTAAGTATACCGCTGTTTAATGCTGGTTATACATCAGGGACTAAGCTAATATCTTCAATTGAAAAAAGTTTAAAAATATTAACTGAGAGTACATCTATTTTAGGATTGATGGTTGTAGGTGCATTAATACCTTCAGTAGTAAAAGCTAATGTTGCTCTTAACTTTCAGCAAGGTGATTTTACAATGAAAGGTCAAGAAATATTAGACCAAATTATGCCTGGTTTAATTCCTGCAATTTTAGTTGTTATTGTTTATTGGGCTCTTAAAAAAAATATAAAACCAATATACTTAATTTTAGGTGTAATGGTGGTTTCAATAATTCTATATGCGTTAGGTATTTTAAAATAAGGAAAGGGTGATATTAGATATGGAAATGAAAGGAATTAAAAATATTCGTATAGATGACCGTTTAATTCATGGTCAAGTTGCAACTATGTGGAGTAATAAATTAGGCGTTACAAGATTAATGGTAGTAAATGACGCAGTAGCCAATAATTCTGTTCAAAAACAAGTTCTAAGAATGGCGACACCTGCGGGAATAGCATCATCTATAATTACAGAAGAAACTGCTATAAAAAATATTACTGCTGGTAAGTATGAAGGACAAAATGTATTGTTAATTGTAAAGTCTCCTGTTGACCTTATTCCGTTTATAGAAGCAGGATTAAAGATACATAATATAAATGTTGGAAATATGTCAAGTAGAAAGAATACAACTGTGTTAAAACCTAATATCAGTGTTACTGAAGAAGAGAAAGAAGCATTTAGAAAACTCCTAGATGAAGGAATTGAAATTACAACTATAATGACGCCTGATGATAAGAAAACTTATCTTGTAGATATTTTATAAAATTAGAGAGGTGTATTAAAGTGAATAGTATTATTTTGATGAGTCATGGAAATATGGCTGAAGAAGTTTTGAATGCTGCTAAAATGATAATAGGGGACTCTGTAGACTATCCTACAGTAAATATGAAGCAAGATGATGGAATTGAAGGAACAATAAAAAAACTAAAAAAAGCTTTAGAAGTATATAAAGAAAGTTCAGAAATAATTATAATGGTAGATTTAATCGGTGGGACGCCATGCAATGCCGCTTTATTAGAAGCCAATAGTGATAGTAGAATTAAAATCATTTCAGGGCTAAATTTAGGTATGGTTATTGAATCAGCTTTTTCAGATGCAAAAGAACTAGCAGTAAAGTTAGAGAAGATAGGTAAAGACAATATTTCTATAGTTGAACCTACAATGAATTTATTAGCTGATGATGAATAGAAATCTCATATTAATATTTAATTAATGTACAACTTCTGAGAAAGAGAATATAAATAATCTTGTGTAAACTCCAGAATAAATTTAATTTTAGAATTTATACTTTAAAGGGGTTATGGCTATGTAGTCATAACCCTTATTTAAGATTATTACTATTTTTATAAAAATAGCATCTATATAAAGCTATTCTTAATTTTTTTGACTTTAATAATGACTGTAACTAATATTTCATTAAGATGAATATTTAATCGATTTAATACTTTAGGTCAGGTTCTAAAACTTTGAATTCACTTATATATAATCTTGAAGCTATTAAATAAAGTGACTTATGAAGTGATTCATCTGTTGTAAATGTTGATTTAGATGTAGTTGTCTTTTCTAGTGTTCTATTACATTTGTAGTAAAAATAATAGGTATCGATTCACTTAGATATTAAAAAATGTAACTAGCTTAAATAAGCTAGTTCACAGATTATTTAATATTATAGTACAGCTATTTTTTCATTTATTTCGTTCATCAAAGTTAAATTTTGTATATTTAAAAAGCTCTTAATATTTACAGCAGAACCACCATATAGAGATGCCTCAGACCCTAATGATGAAATTTCTATATTTATACCTTTGTTAAAAGAACTAACTAACATATCTTTTGTAATCTGTAATATCTCAGGTATATCTCTAATTATTTGGCTATTTAAATAGATTATCTCAGGAGCATAAGTTGCAATAGCGTTATTTATAGCTATTGATAAGTAACTGCAAAAATCCTGAATAACTTTTTTAGCATTTTGATTATTTGCATAGTATAGCTGTTTTACCATATTAGAATCCATCTTAGGGATATTTTCTAAAGTAGAAAGTTGTTCAAATACTTTTTTCTCTGAACAATATTGTTCTAAACATCCAAGGTTTCCACAAGGGCAGGGTTTACCATTAGGCATGATAATAGTGTGACCAATTTCGCCACTCATACCATTTCTACCACTATATAATTTATTATTTATTATAATGCCTGAACCAAATCCACTGTGAATACTAAGACTAAGTAGTGAATTATGTACAGTTGAGAAAGTACTCTCAGCTAAAGCTGTTAAGTTTGCCTCATTTTCTATATGAATAGGGAAGTCGTATTTTTCACTAAGGATACTATATAAATCAATCTCATTAAGATTATAATATGGAGTGAACAGTATTTTATTTTCACAAGTAATCCCATGTATAGCCAGAGTGAATCCTATTACATTATAAGGAGTGTCTATTTTGGATATATTATAACTATTTATGACTTCATCTATTAGTTGTATGACATTATCTTTATTTATCTGTATATCTGTCAAATTCTTTGACTTTATAATAGTTCCATCTAAATAAGATAAAGAAGAAAATATATAGTCATATCCAATATCCATACTTAAAGAAATACCTGCACATTTATTAAATACTAAAAGTATGGGTTTTCTTCCACCACTATGAGTGCTATTTCCAATTCCTATTTCATGGACTAGAGATTCATCAATAAGCTTTTTGGTAATAGCGGATATAGTTGCTTTGTTTAATCCTATGGTAGACGCGATACTCGCCCTAGAAATAGGCTGATTTTTTATAATTTGTTCAAGTACCAATCTTTCGTTCATTTCTCGAATAGTGTATTTATCAGTAACCAATTTGATATTCCTCCTTAAAATAATATTGTAATACTTTTTAGTTAAAAATAAAAGGTTATTTTGCATTGACAAAGATAATTAAATATTTTATTATTAGTTCATAAGTTAGTTTAATATACTAACAAAAATAAAGCAAGTAAAATATATCTAAATATAAAAAAATTGGAATAGGAAAACGATAATTTTAAGCACTATCTCAAGGAGGGATTAAATTGGAGTATGTATTAGGTGTAGATATTGGTACATCAGGTACTAAAACTGTCTTATTTGATAAACTAGGAAATACTATAGAAAGCTGTACATATGAATATCCTCTTATACAAGAGAAATCAGGCTGGGCAGAGCAGGATGCTAATGACTGGTGGGAAGCTGTAGTAGAATCTATAAGACATGTAATTCAAAGTTCAAGTATAAGTAGTGAATATATAAAAGGAATTGGATTATCAGGACAGATGCATGGTCTAGTTATGCTAGATAAAGAAGGTAATACATTAAGAAACTCTATAATATGGTGTGACCAACGTACAATAAAAGAATGTGAAGAGATAACTGATTTAGTGGGAAAAGAAAGATTAATTGAAATAACTGCTAATCCAGCACTTACAGGTTTTACAGCATCAAAAATATTATGGGTTAGAAATAATGAACCTGATATTTACGAAAATACTAATAAAATACTTCTTCCAAAAGATTATATAAGATACAAGTTGACAGGAGAGTATGCTACAGAAGTATCAGATGCAAGTGGTATGCAGTTACTTGATATAAGTAAAAGAAATTGGAGTGATGAAGTACTTGAAAAGTTAAATATAGATAAAAACCTCTTAGGTAAAGTTTATGAATCTCAAGAAATTACAGGATATGTGACTAAAGAGGTAGCAAACTTAACAGGACTTAAGGAAGGAACAATAGTTGTAGGTGGAGCTGGAGACCAAGCAGCAGGAGCTATAGGAAATGGAATAGTTGAAGAAGGTGTAGTTTCATCTACTATTGGCACATCAGGGGTGGTATTTGCATATACAAAAGAACCTAAAATTGATAAAGAAGGTAGAGTTCATACTTTCTGTCACGCAGTACCAAATACATGGCATGTTATGGGCGTTACTCAAGGAGCAGGATTATCATTAAAATGGTTTAAGGATAATTTCTGCCAAATAGAAATAGAAATTTCAAAATCTTTAGAGAAAGATGTATATGAAATTATAAATGGGCAAGTAAGTCAGGTGCCATCAGGATGTAATGGATTACTTTACTTACCATATATGATGGGAGAGAGGACTCCTTATCTTGACCCTTATGCTAGAGGAGTGTTCTTTGGATTATCTCCAATGCACTCTAAAAAAGAAATGGCAAGAGCAATTATGGAGGGTGTTTCATACAGTTTAAAAGACTGTATGGATATAATACAAAGTCTTAATATAGAAGTTAATGAAGTAAGGGCCTCTGGTGGAGGAGGTAAAAGTAAAGTCTGGAGACAGATGCAGGCAGATATGTTTAATCAAGATGTATATACTATAAACTCAAGTGAAGGACCAGCACTTGGAGTGGCAATTCTTGCATTAGTAGGAGCTGGAATATACGAAAATGTACAAAAAGCTTGTGATATTATAATAAAAGCTTCAACTAAATTAGAGCCAATAAGTGAAAGTGTGGACATATACAAGAGATATCACAAATTGTATAAAAAAATATATAAATCTTTGAAAGAAGATTTTAAGTTATTAGATGAAGCAGTTAATTTTAAAGATAAATAATTAAGACAGCTTAAAAATGAAGATAAAGATAAAAATAAAAGATAATTTTAAATTAAGAAAAAATATTACATATATCATGTGTGTAAAACATTGGGAGGATATAAAATGAGTGAGATATTTGAAGGAATAGGACAGATAAAATTTGAAGGACCAAAATCTAACAATGAGTTAGCATTTAGATACTACAATCCTGAACAAGTAGTAGGCAATAAGGCTATGAAAGAGCACTTAAGGTTTGCAATGAGTTACTGGCATACTTTATGTGGAGAAAGTAACGACCCATTTGGAGTAGGTACAGTAGATAGACCTTGGAATAGCATGACAAATCCAATGGAAATAGCAAAGTTTAAAGTTGATGCAGGATTTGAATTTATGACTAAGATGGGAATTGAGTATTTCTGTTTCCATGATAGAGATATAGCTCCAGAAGGAAAAGATTTAGCTGAAACAAATAAAATATTAGATGAAATAGTTGAGTACATAAAACTTAAAATGAAAGAAACAGACATAAAGTTGTTATGGGGAACTGCTAATATGTTTGGCAATCCAAGATTTGTTCATGGGGCATCTACAACTTGTAATGCTGATGTTTATGCTTATGCAGCAGCTCAAGTGAAAAAGGCTATGGAAGTGACTAAGTATTTAGGTGGAGAAAACTTTGTATTCTGGGGTGGAAGAGAAGGTTATGAAACTTTACTTAATACTAATACAGAACTTGAAATGGATAACTTTGCAAGATTTCTAAAAATGGCTGTAGATTATGCTAAAGAAATTGGATTTACTGGACAATTCTTAATAGAACCTAAGCCAAAGGAGCCTACTAAACATCAATATGATTTTGATACTGCTACAGTTTTAGGATTCTTAAGAAAGTACAATTTAGATAAATATTTCAAGTTGAATATAGAAGCAAACCATGCAACACTGGCAGGTCATACTTTCCAACATGAATTAAATATAGCTAGAATAAACAATGTTTTAGGAAGTGTCGATGCAAATCAAGGAGATTTATTATTAGGATGGGATACAGACCAATTTCCAACAAACATATATGATGCAACCCTTGCAATGTATGAAGTGTTAAAACAAGGTGGAATAGCACCAGGTGGATTTAACTTTGACTCTAAAGTAAGAAGAGCATCTTTTGAAGTAGAAGATTTATTCTTAGCTTATATTGCAGGAATGGATACATTTGCAAAAGGATTATTGATAGCTCATAAATTATTAGAGGATGAGGTATTTGAAAACTTTACTAAAGATAGATATAGAAGCTTTAGTGAAGGTATAGGTAAAGACATAGTAGAAGGTAAGGTTGGATTTAAGGATTTAGAAGCTTATGCACTACAAATGCCAACTATAAAGAATAAGTCGGGAAGACAAGAAATGTTAGAAAATATGCTTAATAGGTATATATATGAAGTTGATACAATTTGTAACAAGTAGTTGTATTGTTATAAATCTTAGATGATTAAATAAAAACTATGGAGTATTCTATAGTTTTTATTAAAAAAATATAAATAAGAGCATTCTTTATCAGTAAAAAATTGTCTGAAAGATTTTCTATTTATAGTGAGTTTTCAAATACCTTTGAGATAAAAGATATATAACACTAAGTAAAAAATAAGCTATAATAAACTTATCAAGAAGCTATATATGTATAGTTACTAGTGGAGTTGCTTTACATAAAGAAAATATGGATAACAGTATTAGATGAAGAATAACTAAAAAGGAAAATAGGGTAAATAAGAACGTAGGGAGATTTTTGTTAGATAAATCTTCCTACGTTTTTATTTACAATAATTTTGAATGATGTTTGTTTTAGTTAGTAGTTTTGAGAAATATATATATAATGAGATAAGTGGTTACACTAATAAAGATTATATAAATATATATCTAAATATTTTTTGTTATATAGAAATACATTGTGTACAGTTAAAAGTTAGTGGCAAAAGTTATTATTAATTTGTTTATTAATATATAAATACAGATTAGAATTCCTTTGATAAAACTATAGAATAATAAATTTAAAATATATTTATGGATATATAAATTATAATGAAATATAATATATAAGTATTACTCTAAATATTTATAATAATATAATATATTAAAATATGAAGCTGGAAAGTTGATGAGAATTATATGAAAAAGAAAATATTGTTTTTAGGAATTATTTGTATATCTATAATTTTACTAGGTAATTCTACTTATTCCCAAAAGAAGCAACTATCTGAGAAAGAAAAGGTAGATGACTTTAAATATGTATATAATGTTATAAAAACGGGGTATCCTTACTTAGATGTAAATAAGAGACTTAATAATATTGACTGGTTAGAAAATGAGGATAAGTATATAAAAAGAATTAAAAATACTGAAAGTGATGAAGAATTTATAGAAAAAATGTCATCTATATTATCTGAATTAAACAATAAACATACTGAATTAATAGATAATAAAAACCGATATGAACTTTTTAAAAAATCATACTCTAATAATAATTGGTATGACTTTCTTAATGATAAAAAAGTTGTAGATAGATATGATTCTATAAATACTAAGATAAAAATGCCAAATGATATTTTTGTGAAAAAAGAACTAATTTTAGAAGATATAATTAAAGGCAAGGTTGGATACATGTATTTACCTGCAATGTCGCCACAAAATGGGTCAATAGATAAGGATTTAAAAATTATAGGAGATTATATTAATAATTTAGAAAAACATCAAGCTTTAATTATTGATATAAGAGGAAATTCAGGGGGAAGTGACAGATATTGGAAAGGAATTGTATCTAAACTTATAAAAAATGATATAAAAATAGAGGGTTATAGACTCTATAGAAATAATAATGAAATAGTTAAAAAATACACCAATGCAAGAAATATAAAGTTAGAGCCTATAGAAAATCTACCAGTAGGTGTAAAGAAAAATGCACCAGAAGAAACTTTAAAAAATTTTAGTGATTTTGAAAAGACTTCTTATACTATAAATACTAATAATGATTTAAAATTTCAAGGTAATATATACTTACTTATAGACGAAAAAGTATACTCATCATCAGAGTCGTTTTCTATGTTTTGTAAAGAGACTAAGCTTGCAACTTTAGTAGGAGAAACTACTGGAGGTGATGGTGGAGGAATAGACCCTGTGTTGTTTGAGTTAAAAAATAGTGGTTTAATAGTTAGAATGTCAAGCTGTATGTATTTAAACAAAGACGGAACATGTGATGAAGAATTTAAAACTATTCCTGAGTTTAAAGTAAAAGACTGTAAAAGAACGATAAATTTTAAAGATGATAACAGTATAAAAAAGGTATTGAAACTTGAAAATATCAATTATTAAATAACAATTAAATATTACTTTATGCTGGATAGAATAGAATTAAAAAATCAATGGTTTGAGAAGTTATATTACTCCCATCACTTGACCAAGGCAAATATATAAGAACAAGTAAAAATAGATTTCCAACCAGTGAATAACGCCACCTAAGTAGAGACTATAGGTGGCGTTTTCATATGGCAACAGAAAGGAGGAAATTAGTACAAATTTTTTTTATATAGTCAATCATGAACATATAACAGCTAAAGAATTGGCAGATTATTTTAATGTATCAACAAGAACAATATACCGCTATATCAATACTCTGTCTATTGCCGGAATACCTATCATATCCACAAAGGGAACAGGTGGGGGAATATCGCTAATAGACGGACATGCTCTCGACAAATCATTGTTATCTAAAGAGGAGCAACAGAACATATATCAGGGATTACAAATGTTACAGGTTATAAAATATCCTAATGCTGAAATTGCATTAAGTAAAATTAGTGATATTTTTAGAAATGTCTTGGAACCAAAGTGGTTGAAAGTTGATTTTACATTCTGGCGAAGTGATGAAAATAAGATAAATAAAAGATTTTCAGAATTAATGTTAGAGTTAAATAAATCAAACAATTTTAGAATATTTGATAACTTTGAGGATGCTAAAAATTATATTTTAAATCTAAAATGACAGAAAATAATATAAGCAAAGCATTTAGAAGTATTGAATATAAAAATAAAATAAATATATATGATGAGTATTTAATAAGGAAATGGCATTTTCAGCATTAAAAAATTAATATAAGTAAAAATTTAAGAAACATATTTATTAATAACCTTTCTATGTTACAAAAGTGTAATATTGGTAGGCAAAATGTAATATTTACATAAGGATTTAACCGTACAAAACCTTTAAAATGAAGATATACTAAGAAGTGAGCAAACGGAGGTTATTAATTATGAAAGAAATATTAAAAATAAAGAATATATCAAAAGATTACGGTATAAAAGGATTTAAAACAAATGTACTAAAAAGTATATCTCTTACAGTTAATGAAGGTGATTTTATAGCAATAATGGGGCCATCAGGTGCAGGCAAAACAACATTACTTAATCTAATGTCTACGCTTGACAAACAAACCTCAGGAGAAATAATACTCGATGGGATTGATATATCGAAAGTAAAAAATAATGAACTATCGAAATTAAGAAGAGAAAAAATAGGATTTATATTTCAAGACTATAACTTACTAGATAATATGACACTCATGAATAATATAGCACTTCCTCTGGCGTTAGGGAAAAAGAAAAGTAAGGAAATTGAAGATAAGGTATTTTCTATAGCCAAAAAATTTGGATTAGAAAATCATTTAGATAAATATCCATACCAATTATCAGGTGGTCAAAAACAAAGAGGTGCAGCAGCAAGGTCACTAATTACAAACCCAGCAGTAATATTTGCAGATGAACCAACGGGTGCTTTAGATTCTAAATCAGCTTATGAACTTTTAAACTCATTAGAAAGGATAAATAAAGAAAATAATGCTACTATTATAATGATTACACATGACCCTCTAACAGCAAGTTATTCAAATGAAGTATATATGATAAATGATGGAACTATAAAGTGTAAATTAAACAAAGGAAGTAGTAGAAAAGAATTTTATGGAAAAATTATGGATATGTTGGCCTCTATGGGAGGTGAAATGTAAGTGAGTGTACTTGGGATTGCTTATAATAATTTTAAAAGTAATATAAGAACTTATTTGGCATTTTTTATATCTATGGTCTTTTCAGTAGTTGTACTGACTAATTTTGAATTACTAAGATATGGTGATGCCATAAATGTATTGCAAGGAGAAAATCAGAAATTCACATTATCAGTGTTAATATCTGTAATAATAATATTATCAGTATTTTTATTTTTCTTTATATGGTATGCAACAAATATATTCTTTAAAAATAGGTCAAAAGAAATAGGAATACTATCTTTTATGGGGTTGGATTTATATACTATAGGAAAAATATATTTTGTAGAAAATATGCTTATAGGAATAAGCTCTTGTATAACAGGGATACTTATAGGGATAATAACATCTAGATTTTTCCAGGTAGTGATAATAAAATTATCTGGATTTGATATAAATGTATCCAATGGGCTTAGTATCAAAGCTATAATGTATGCCAGTTTGATATTTATTTCTATATTTATGATAATGACTATAAAAGGTTTTGTAACAATATGTAGAAGTAGTGTAATAAACCTAATTAACACATCTAAGAAGCAAGACAAAATACCAAAAGTAGGAATAGGATTATACATATTAGCCATAATATCAACTTTAGTATTAGGATGTGGTTATTATCTTTCTATGGATATACGCTCTGGAAACATAACTAGTGTAATGGCAGTTATAGTGATAATAATAATAGGTACTTATGGTCTATTTAAATCAGTTATGCCTGTTGTATTTCATATGATAATGAAAAATAAAAAAGTATTATTTAATGGAAATAATATAATTGCTATAAACAATATAAATTACAGATTAAATAAAAACTATAAAACTTACTCTATAATAGCTATAATTATAACTACTACAATATCAACCCTTGGTGCATCAGTTGCTATAAAACATCTACAACAAAATGCTCAAGAACAAAGAAATGTATATACTGTTAGTATAGTTTCAACAGATAGAAATGAAGTAAACAGAAAACAAATAGAAGATATAATCAAAGACACTAATAATATAAGGTATTCAGTAAATCCAGAACTAATTGCTTTAGAAAATCCAGATAGCAAAAATGATTATGATAAATTAAATACAATAATGAAATACAGTGATTTTTACAATACTCTTAAAGTAAATGGAAATGAGAAAGAATTAAAAGAGTATGGCGAAAAATTAGTTAAAGGAAATAATGTAATACAGTTAAAAAGTCCTCAAACGATAGTAACATTAGCTAAAAAAGAAACCAGTGTGAACATTGATGGACAAGTATATAATATTACAAAAGGGGAAGTAAAAGTACCAGTATTAGGAACAGGGATTAATGACAGTATTATAGTAGTGAATGATAACATCTACTCTAAGTTAAAAGACAAAGGACAAGCAATATATTTCTATGGAGCAAAAGTATCTGATGAAGAAAATAGCCAAAAGATGTTTGATAATATTGAAAAAAATTTAAGTATGAAAAGTGGCTACATGAGAAATGGATATAAAGCTCAAAACGAAAGTCAATGGATGAAATTTGCATATGTAGTGCTTGTATTTTTATTTTTAGTATTTACGCTTGTGGCTGGAAGTATAATATACATGAAAATATATAGTGATGCTTATGAAGATAGAGATAAATATAAAACTTTATTAAAGATAGGAACTACAGAAAAAGAAATAAATAAAGCTGTATTTAAAGAAGTAGCCATATTTTACACTTTACCAATGTTAAGTGCAACAATATCAAGTTACTTTGCATTAAGACTAGCAGGTAATTTATTAATGGCTGATTTATTTAGTATATATATATTGAGCTTAGTAATATGCTTAATAATATTTATAATATATGGAGCAGTATCTGTTAATAAGTTTAAGAAGGTAATATACGAAAATTAATCAACAAATCTATTAAAACAAAGGGGGTGTCTCAAAATGAACTTTTTAGTTCATGAGGCACTCTTTTTTGTATAAAATCAAATATATTTTCATCATTTCAAAAATGAAAAAGAGGCATATATCTATTTTGAGACAGCACCTTATTAATTAGGTCTAAGTCGTTTGACTAATAAATGTATACAAAATATGATATGATAGAGATAATTTATATTATAAGAAAATATTAAAATAATGGAGATTACATAAATGTATAAAATTTTATTAATAGAAGATGATATTGATTTATCAAAAGAAATTGCTTTGGCATTAGAAAGATGGGGATTTAAAGTAGAAGTAATTGATAATTTTGAACTGATTTTAGAAGAATTTATAGATAAAAAGCCAGATGTAGTACTTTTGGATGTTAATTTACCACTGTATAATGGATTTTACTGGTGTGAGAAAATAAGGTCTGTTTCAAATGTTCCAATAATATTCCTTTCATCAAGAGATTCTGATATGGATTTAATAATGGGAATAAATAATGGAGGAGATGATTATATTACAAAACCATTTTCTATAGATATATTAGTTACCAAAATAAATGGGATAATAAGAAGAGCTTACAATTATAGCGACTCTAATAGTGTTCTATACTACAAAGATTTGATGTTTGATGTGGGAAAAGGAATCATAAAGAACAAGTACAAGGAAAAAGATATAGAATTGACTAAAAATGAAATAAAAATTTTAACTTTATTATTAAAAAATAAAAATAAAGTTGTATCAAGAGAAAGTCTTATGATGACTCTATGGGATAATGATGAGTTTGTTACAGATAATGCTCTTACAGTAAATATGAATAGGCTAAGAAGTAAAATTAAAGAGTTAGGGTTTGATGATTTTATAAAAACTAAAAAAGGAATAGGATATACAATATAATGATAGTAAAATATTTAAAAGACCGATTCAAGTATATTGTACTTTTTTTAATTATCATTAGTATAATAAATATTTACTTATTTGCTATAAATATATTTGAGAATCAATATGCAGAGTTAATATACTTAGATTTTTTAGCTTTACTCATAATAATAGTATTTTTTATTGTAGATTATATAAACTTTAAAAATAGCTATAAAGATTTATGTAAGTGTTTAGAAAATCATGATGATATAGACAACTACTTGATTAGTGGACAGTCCTTTGAAGAAAATATCATAAGAGATATTATTGAAAATTTGAAACCAAAGAACAATGATGATACAAAAAATTACAAACAATCTCTAAAAGAATTGGATGAATACATAGCTAAATGGGTTCATGAAATAAAGATTCCAATATCATCTTTGAGTATAATTACAGATAGATTAAATAATATAGAAGATAGTATAGATATTAAGAATCAAATTGCAAAAATAAACTTTTTAGTAAATTCTATTTTATATAGCAGTAGAAGTAATAGTATATTTGAGGACATATTTATGAATAAAGTTAATTTAGAAAAATTAATAAAATCCTCTATAAAGAATAACTCGTTTTTACTCATAAAAAACAATATTGAAGTTAGTTTAAACAACTTAAATTATACTGTTTACACGGATTCTAAATGTATAGCATATATTTTAGACCAAATTATTAATAATGCTATAAAATACTCAAAAGAAGTTGGTAAAATTGAATTTAATGCAAAACCATTAGAAAACGGAGTAGTGTTATCTATAAAAGATTATGGCATTGGTATAAATGAAGAGGATACATGTAGAATTTTTGATAAAGGATTTACAGGAACAAATGGAAGAAATAGATTGTATAAATCTACTGGAATGGGATTATACTTTGCAAAAAAGATGTTGGATAATTTAGGGCATAAGATTGATGTGTACTCAGAGAATGGTGTTTATACAATTTTTAATATTCATTTTTATGATATATCAGATTATTTAAATCTAGATAATTAGATTAATAGAAATAGTGAATTCATTTTAAATATGAAAAATATAGTAGTATTTTTACTTTAATGTCAATAGTTGGAACGAGTGTTCTTAGATATACTAATAATAATTTAGATTTACAGACATTAAAATATAAAAATGGACCTTATCATGTTTTATTTAATGGAATTAATAAAGAACAATTAAATAAAATTCAATCAAATAGTAGTATTGAACACATAGGATTACAATATTTATATAATCAAACTTCAAAAGAAGAAAAGCAAAATATAGATATAATGAGTGCAAATAATGATTACTTATTGAGTGGATCTAAAATAAAAGAAGGGCGATTGCCAAGAAATAAAAATGAAATAGTTGTAGATGACTGGATTTTAAAGCTATTAGGATTGGATTTTAAGTTAAATCAAGAAATTACTTTAAAAGTTAATGATAATGATGGAAAATACAAAGAAGAAAATTTTTTTATTGTAGGTATATTAAATGATATAGCTTCAAATAAATTGTATGGAAGAAGGAATTTATACTTAAACTTTAAGGAAAAAGCTATCAATGAAATATTTGCATATATAGAGTTTAAGCAACACGTCAATATAGAAAAAGAAATAGAAAAAATAGCAATTTCGATTAACATTCCAAGAGAAAATGTTCACTCACAAAGTGATATTATCAGTTTAGAAAATATAAATAACAAAATTAATTTTAATGATTTACAATTTGTGTTTATAATAAGCTCTATATATGGATTGATTATATATGGTATTTTTAACATTTCAATATATAACAGAATCAAAGACTATAGCATTTTAAAGGCTGTTGGATGTAATAATTATAATATTTTTAAGCTTGTTTTTATTGAACTTATATTTATGTACATAATTTCTATACCTATAGGTATAGTATTTGGGTTTTTAGGAGTATTTGGTATAAATAATATATCAAATAAGGTTAATACAAATATAATAATTCATGGAACATTAGTAGAACTTAAAGTTATTATACCAATATCTATTATTTTAATATCAATATTATTTATCAGCATTATAATACTTTTAATATCAGTTTTATTATACAAACAAATAAGAAAGATTTCAATTATAGATGGAATAAATAAAAGGCTTAGTACTGCAAATTTAGAAAAAAGTATTATATCAATAACCACTTTAAGGAAATTTATGAAAACATATATAGCACTATCTTTTAAAAATATATTTAGAAATAAAAAGACATTTTTAATTATATTACTTTCATTAAGTATATGTGGAATAACATTTATCGTTTTATCATACAAACTTTCAATAGAAAAAGAAAGAGGGAATTATCAAAACTGGGAATTGCACTCTAATTCTGATTTCCAAATAGATGTATATAGTGAGAATAAATCAAAAGGAATATCAGAAACTTATCTAAATAAACTTAAAAAACTAGATGGCATAAAAGATATAGATACTTGTAAACTAATACCATCAAAAATGATTTTAAATGAAGAGGATATAAAAAATCAAAAATATTTTAACAATTTAAACTTAGGTGTTAAGGATATGTACTTTAATTCCTATTTGGATAAAGATAAAAATACAAATGAGCTTATTCTAAAAAATAGTTTGAGGGGATATAATGATTCAGCTTTAAATAAATTAAAAAGATATACGATAAAAGGAGATATAAATATTAAAGATATGAAAGAGCATGCAGATGCAATTTTATATATTCCACAGACTAACAATAAAAGTATTAGAGTATTGCTTCAAGGAGAAAGTGTAGTCAATATACAACCAGGAGATTCAGTTACTATTAAGTTTAGAGAAAATAAAGTATTAGATGATAAATATTATAAATTAGAGGATTTAAATGAAAAGTATCTTTACAAAACATTTAAGATAGGAGCTATAGTTTCTTATGATTAAATGTATGATGGGTTTGAAAGAAGTTCTTTAAGTCCTAATTTAATCTTAAGTGAAGATACTTTTGAAAGTGTTACAGGTGTAGTAGATTACTATTCAATCAATATTGATATTAAAAATGGATATAATCATAAAACAATTGAAAATAGTATATCTAAAATTACATCAACAGGAGATAATATTATACCAAGAAATTTAGTACAAGAGAGGGCTAAATTAGACCTATTGGATTTTAAAAAATGGAGTCTTTAAAATATATACTAATTAATAAGAATTATATAAAAAATAGGAGATTATAAATTGAATTTAAATTATTTAGGAGAAAGAATCAGAGACCGCAGAAAAGAACTAGGAATTACAAGAAGAATTAGCAGAGAAAACTGATATAGGATATAATCATTTAAGTAATATTGAATGAGGTAAGAAAATGCCTAGTCTAGAAACATTTATTAAAATAGTAAATGAATTGAATACAACATCAGACATAATTCTTAAAGATTCTGTTAAATATGCAAAGCATCATTTGCCAAATGATATAACAGGAAGACTAGAAAATTTAGATGCAAAAGGATTAAAGATTGTTTCAGATGTTTTATATGCTCTAATAAAAAATTTAAATAAAAATCAGAATGATAAGTAGAGAAGAGTTATTTAAACCTGATAACTCTTTTTTAAGATAATTTTATACATTACTCCTCATCTTTCCAGCTTCTTGCCCAATTTTCTAATTCATTAAGTTTTTCTTCAGTTAAGTGTTCATCTTTATGTAATGTAGAAATTGAATGTATAAATTTATCATCATGTTTTTTAACTATTTGTTTTGTGGCCATTAACATTTGTTTATATTTTTCTTCTATTTTTCTGAGTCCCCTTTACCTATACTCCTTAAGATATTATCTTAAATAGTATAGCTATTTTTGCAAATATCTACAGATAATTATTTCTATATTATTGCATATTTATTTTAAAATATATAAAATTATAGAATGAAACAATAGAAATCATTTTTTAGGAGGATATGGTAATTATATGAGCTATTTATTTGATTGTTTATTAAAAACAACAATTATAAGCAGTGTTTCTATCTGTTTATTGCTATTATTAAAAACATGTTTATTTAAAATATTTAGTAAAAAGTTTAACTATTACATTTGGTTAACTATTATACTCAGAATGCTGTTTTTCTTCTTAAGTTATTCTATAGAATTTACTAAAGAAGTATCAAAAAATTATATTTTTATTGATAATTTTACTAATCTAAATAACAAAATTAATCCAACTCTAGATGTTTCGTTTTGGATATTATTGATTTGGGTAATTGGAGCTATAGTATCATTATCTTATACTTTATGTAGATATTTAAAATTTAATAATCTAGTCATTGATACATCTTTTGATGTAGAAGATGTACATATAAATCATACATACAAAAATTTATTACTTGAGTTAAATATAAAAAAGAATATACCTTTAAAGTATACTGAAGAATTAGATAGTCCAGCATGCATGGGTTTATTTAAGCCTTACATATTGTTATTAGATTTTCCATATCAAGAAGATAAAATATACTGGATACTAAAACATGAATTAACTCATTTTAAAAATAAAGATATATTAATAAAGTTTCTAGTATTATTTGCAAAAAGCTTATTTTGGTTTAACCCACTTGTCTATATTATGAGTAAGAAAATAAATGAAGATTGTGAACTTTGTTGTGATGAGAGTGTGCTAAACAATTGTACTTTACGAGAAAAGAAAAAATATGGTTTAGCCTTATTACATGCTATAGAACTTTCTCGTTTAAATAAAGCAGGACTACTAACAACGGAATTTAGTAAATCTAATTTAGAAATAAGACTTGAAAATATAATAAAAAAGAAAGGTAAAAATGGTATACTAATAGGAATATTGGTATTTATAACTTCATGCACATCTTTTTTAGAAATTAATGCTCAAATTCCTATATTAGAAAATATTCCAATTGATAATACAGATGAAGATACAGAGAATACTGGATATTCCTTTTCTGAAACTGTAGACTATACTTATGCAACTGCTCCCGAAGAATATCGAAAACAATATGAAGAAGCATGTAGAGTATCAGGTAAGACTCCAAAAGACTCAGATTTAATAGAAGTACCAGTTGATAATTAAGATTAAATACATATGTTTAGAAAATAGTGTTTATATAGCTTAGACACTATTTTTTTGTTTACATAAATTTTATTTGACTCTTTTTATATCTTTTTGTAGTATTAAACTATAAACGTAAAATTGTATTTTAGGGGGAAAGTATTATGATTAAAAAGATACCTGAAGCAGAATTAAAGGTTATGAAATTTATTTGGAAAATAAACAAAACAGTTCCATCTAAAGAGGTAATAATTGCTATGGAACAACAATTTAATTGGAAACAGACAACAACGTTAACACTTCTAGCAAGACTAATTAATAAAAATTTTTTAACTGCTGAAAAGATAGGAAGATTCACACACTATACAATTCTTGTTGGGGAAGAAGAATACAAAAATTTTGAAACAAGAAACTTTTTTGACACAATACATGACGATTCTAAAGAAAGCTTGATGGCTTCTCTGTATGCAGATAATATATTATCTAAAAAAACATTTGAGTCTTTCAAAGAAAGCTTTAGCACAGAAGAAAATGAATAGTTATATATTTAACCATTTAATCAATACTATATTAAAAACTACTATTGTAAGTAGCTTTGGTATATGTATTTTAATCTTTTTAAAAAGATTTTATTTTAAAAATTTAGCAAAAAATTTAATTATTATATTTGGTTAATTATTATTTTTAGAATGTTATTTTTTATATTTAATTATTCTATAAATTTATATACAGAGAGGATTCAAAAACACACTATTATTAATAGCTTTAATAATAATTTCACTCCAAAAATAAGTATATCTTTTTTTATAATATGTGCTTGGCTAACTGTTACAATAATATATTTATTCTTCATATTATCTAAATATTTTAAATTTAAGAATTTAATCATTGATACTTCTTCTAAAGTAGAATATGAAAGTATTAAAAAAACTTACAAAAACCTATTAATTGAGTTAAATATAAAAAAAGACATAGAAATAAGATATACAGAAGAATTAGAAAGTCATGCTTGTGTAGGATTATTAAAATCATATGTTCTTTTGCCCAATTTAGAATGCAGTGAGGATGATATATATTGGATTTTAAAGCATGAATTAACTCATGTTAAAAACAAAGACATAGTAATAAAGTTTTTAATATTATTTACAAAACGTTTATTTTGGGTTAATCCTTTGGTATATATAATGAGTAAAAAAGTTGCAGATGATTGTGAGCTTTGTTGTGATGAAAGCGTACTTAATAATTGTTCATCAAAAGAAAGAAATTGCTATGGTTTAACACTATTACATGCTATAGAAATTGATAATTTAAATAAAATTGATATGTTAATAACAGAATTTAATAAATCTAACTTAGAAGTAAGATTAGAAAATATAAAAGAAAATGTAGAAGTGGAGTTATAGTAGGAATATTAGCATTTATAATTTCATGCACATCTTTTTTAGAAATTAATGCACAAATACCTATTTTAAAAGAAAATCCTAACGAAAATATCAAAAACATCGAAGAATAAAACAATTATGGACATGCCTTTACAGAAACTGTAGACTACACATATGAAACTGCTCCAGAAAAATACAGAAAGAGATATGAAGAATCTTACAAAATTTTAGGTAAAATTCCCCAAAAATCTGATAAAATAGAAGTATCTACTAATAGCGAATGAAGCTTAAGTAGAAATACTATAATTTTATAGGGGGATTTTATGTTAAAAAAAGTTTTAGCACTTTTATGTTGTTTAATGCTTACATGTACTAATTTAGCATTCGCAGAACAAAATGAAAATACTACAGAAGGGAATAAGATAGTCAATTTTGAGATTTCTGGATATACATTTAAGTATAAAGACGCACCAGATTTTGCAAAAGAAAACTATGAGCAGCTATGCAAACAATTTAATATAGTACCTCAACCAAATGATGAAGTATTTGTTTCAGATAAGAAATCTATGTTTAGTGATGAAGATATGAGTGCAGGTACATATTCAAAAAATTATGGAACATATAACCCAAGTAAAGCAACTATAACAATAACAGGTTCTAGAAACTATACAATAAGCACTAGAGACTTAGTTGGATATGGTCATATTACAAGTGGAAATAATGTTCATTGTGTCCAAATTATGCTATATGATATAGGGTATAATGTTAATATAGATTCACAGTTTGGCCCTATAACATATGATGCTGTAAAGAAATTCCAAAGAGCTTATGCCCTAACTTCTGATGGAGTAGTTGGATATAACACATTTGATAGAATGGCAAATCTTTTAGATATGTAAGTACATAATTATAAAAAAGGGGGTGTTTCAAATTTTTATTTTGAGACATCACCTTTTTTATTTATAAAAATTATTATCTCTAAGAACTTGAGCACGTCTACGATTAATTAAAAACTGTTTTAATTCAGTTAAGCAAAAGAATAAAATAGCTCTATTTTCAAATTCTGTTCTATCAACAGGTAGAGGTTGATTTTGCATACTAAGCATTAACCTGCCCAATTCTTCAAGAAGAAGATTCCCTGTTTCGGCTTCAAATTCAGTATAACCTATCTTATGTATGAAAGCAGATAGAATATGAGCTTGTGGTGGAGTAGAATTTAGTTGAGATATATAACTATACAAGTTTTCTAAGATATCCCGTTGGCTTTTTATAATATCCATATGTTCTAAGAAAAATTTAGTATCACTTAATAAAGTATTATTAATATTATCATAAGTTTCAGAAATACTATTATCAATAAGTGAATTTAAGGTATATAAATCTCTACTGAACCTATTTTCTTTTTTAGGATTTACAATAATATCGGCAATATCTATAAGCACAATACTCACTTCTTCTTGTAATTTTTTTTGAACTTCATAGATTTTATGTATATTTGTTGGAATATACATATTTATTATGACACCTATTCCAGTGCCTATTGCAAATATTCCAGCTTCATTTAAAATCCATTTAATAGATGTTTCTCCTTGGAGGAAGTAATGGGATGCGATTACTACACACATGGCAATAACATCTTGAATTTTTAATAAAAAACAAAGTGGTATAATTATGAATATAAATATTGAAAATGAAGTCAAATTATATCCTAAAATATTAAAACATAAATAGGAAAAAATAGTACATAAAAGAAAGCCATAAACCTTTCCAATAGAGCCTTTAAGAGTTTCTTTTTTAGTGTCCTTTACTGTAAGTAGTACTATAACTCCAGCGACCATTGAGTATTCTAATTTTAACAGCCAAGCAATAGATATAGCAAGAGAGCATCCAAGAGATAATTTTATTACTTTAAGTGAATTAATATTATTCAAATATAAACCTCCTGTAAACAAATATAATAAAGATAATTTTAACATAAAACTAATGGGGTTTGAAATGTAATTAATTATACTTAATTATTTTATTGCCCTATTTAGTTAAATACAATCAATATATTCATATTTTATAAAATTTTTTTATAAAAGTTTAAATTTACAAACTGCCATGAGACTATAAAATAGCAGTAGTTTATTAGAGAAAGAAAATTTAAAATTGATATTAAAGTAACAAATGAAAATAGTCAAAAATGTATATACTATTATTAACAAAAAATAAAATTATATAGTTAATGTAATTTTATAATTGGTTTGGTATGGTGATTTTTAACTTTTATGTTATACTATTTATAAAAGTAGGTATAAATATAAAAATACATAATTAAATATGTATGAGAAGTTTTAAATAGCCTTATTAATGAACTTAATTATTGTTAATAATGACAAATTGGAGGAGATAAACATGAAAATCACTGAAGGATATATGCCTTTTGAAGGTTTTAAGACCTATTACCGTATAGTAGGAGAAGCTACAGAAGGAAAGAAACCATTAGTACTACTTCACGGAGGTCCAGGTTCTACACATAACTACTTTGAAGTATTAGACAAGATAGCTGAAAGTGGTAGACAAGTTATAATGTATGACCAAATTGGTTGTGGTAATTCATTTGTAGAAGGGCATCCGGAGCTATTTAATGCGGACACATGGATCAAAGAGCTTATCGAACTAAGAAAACATCTAGGGCTTGATGAAATTCATCTATTAGGTCAGTCTTGGGGAGGTATGCAGGCTATTTGGTATGCTCTTGAGTATAAACCAAAGGGTATTAAGTCATATATTCTTTCATCTACTCTTTCTTCTGCAAAACTTTGGGAAAAAGAACAAAAAAGAAGAATATCATATATGAGTGAAGCTGACCAAAAGGCGTTACTTGATGCAGTAAATACTGGAGATTACTCTAGTAAAGAATATAATGATGCATTGGAAAAGTTTATGGAGATGTATTGTGCAGGGGAAGTAACTGAAGATTCTCCTGAATGTTTAAGAAGACCTAAAAAATCTGGTTCTGAAGCATATATTGTAGGATGGGGATACAATGAATTTTCTCCTACAGGTACTCTTTCTGGATATGAGTTTACAGATAGATTACATGAAATAAAGGAACCTTGTTTAGTAACTAGTGGAGCGATAGATTTGTGCTCACCATACATTGCAAAGACTATGTATGATAGAATTCCTAATAGCAAATGGGAACTATTTGAATATTCAAGACATATGCCATTTGTTGAAGAAAATGATAAATATATAGAGGTTCTAACTAAATGGTTAAATGAAAATGATTAAGCTTATATAAATTTATAAAAAGGGATTAAACTGATTGTTTAATCTCTTTTTTTTATTATTTTATTATAAAGGGTATTATTTTTTATATGTGATAAATTTTGAATAGAATAATCTGAGCAATCATAAAAAGGTTGCAAATATTTAGAGATAGATAAAAGTCATAAAACTTTAATAAATCATGTAAATTATTAAAAACTACTATAATTAACATATAATAACAGAGTTTAAAAATACTTAGTTTTCTAAGGTTTTAGAAATTTTTTTTAAAATTGGTATAATTATTCTGTTTAAACTTGCTTAAAAAGTATATTTATTATAATAAGAAACAATTATATAGATAGGAATAGATTATTATATTAATATACAAATAAAAATAACTATAGAAGGAAAGGCATATTATGGAAAAGTCAAAAGTTATTGAAATGATAAAAAATAATCCTAATATTATAGCAACTATAAATAATCCAGCTGATGAGATGAAACTACTAGCTATCAAAGAAAACGGACTTGTACTAGAATATATAAATAATCCAACCAGAGAGATGCAAGAATTAGCAATTAATAACAATATTAGAGCAATTAAATTTATAAATGACCCAACAGAAGATATGATGATAAAAGCAGTAAATGATGGATGGAGTATATTAGACTATATAAAAAATCCAACTGATAAAGTGATTAAATTAGCTATAAATCAAGCAGGGTGGGCTATTAAATATTCTAAAAATCCAAGTGAAGAGTTACAATTATTAGCAGTAAGAAAAAATTATGATTCAATAAAGTTTATAAAACAACCTTATGAAAGTGTACAGGAAGAGGCAGTAAAAATAAGTTATGATGCATTAAGATATATAGATTCTCCTAGTTATAATACAGAACTTATAGCTATTAAGAATAATGAGGCAGCTATTAACTTTATAACTAATTTAGATAAGAATAAAATATTAGAATTTTTAAAAGTAAATATTTTAGTGATTAAGTATATTGTAAAAAAAATATCTAAGGATGAGCTAGAAGAAGTATTAAAACAAGTACTATCAAAAGAAGATGTTGAAGAAAAGTATATTAGAGATTTTTTAAATTGTAATATTATAGATAGAAACAGTGACTATATAGCAATAGACAAGATGATGTTTATTTATAAATATGGAAGTAAAACAGCAAAAAAAATAGCTGTAGATGAAAAATTGAAAATTATGTAGGAGAGAGAAAAAATGAATTTTATAGATACATTAAAAAGCGTTGACTTAATATTATCCACTGGAGAAGTACCTCTAATAGTTGGTGAAAGTGGAATAGGAAAAACAGCTCTAGCAAAAAAACTTGCTAAAGAAAATAATTGGAGTTTGATTGTAATTGATGGAAATCTACTTAAAGAAGGTGAAATAGGAGGTCTTCCAACTATAGAATCTTATGTAGGAGTTAATTCTAATGGATATAAGACAGAAAAGAAAACGACAGTATATGCTGTTCATAATAAACTAAGAGAAATTGATGAAGAAATATCTAAAGGAAAAACAGTTATTTTATTTATAGATGAGATAAATCGTTGTGAGCATACTGTACAACAAGAACTTATGAATCTAATTTTAAATAGAGAGATTAATGGATATAAGCTACATGATGATGTAAAGATTTTAGCAGCAATGAATCCATCAAGTAAATATGGTTCAGACTTCGATTATCAAGTTGTAGATATGGATTCAGCTCAAGAAAATAGATTTGTTTGGTTAAATATGGAGAGTGACCATACACAATGGTTGAAATGGGCAATAGATGAAGGCATTGAAAAAAAGATTATAGAGTTTATTTCAACTTTCCCAGAATATCTGCATAAAACAAATGAAGATGACATAAGAGCAACTCCGAGAAGTTATGAAAGAGTTTCTAAAATTTATAAAGTTTATAAGGATAAAAAGAAATCAATTCCTAGAGCAGTATTTTTAAATGTTATAAAGGGGAATGTAGGTAAGGTTATAGCAGAAGAGTTTATAAGTTTTATTGAATCAGATTCCAGCCCATTGATATCTTATGAAGATGTTTTTTTAGGTGATACTATTGATGAACATCTGGTAGAAAGAGTAAAAAATGAAAGTCATACAAGACTTTATTTATCAGCAATAAATATTCTAAAAAATTTAGAATCAAATATGAAAAATGATGAGTATGAATCAAAATATTATATTGATAGGTTTATTGAGTTCTTAAAAATATATCCGATAGATTTAATGATAGGAATTATGAAGGATATTAGAAATAGCTATATTGAAGTGTATAAAAAAGCTATAGAAAATGAAGAGTTTGTAAAATCTTACTTTGAGTCATATCGTTTAATAAGGGGATAGTATATGGAAAATTATTTTGATAAGCAAGCAAAAGAACTCTATATTAAAGCTAGTGAAATTATAAATACTCATTCTATGCTAAAGGCAAATCGTGCTAATGAGAAATTTGAGGTGGATATACCAAAAGATTTTAAAGATGAATTTTTTAGTCTAGTAGATAAAGTTAATTTAAGCCTTATGGAAGAAAAAGATAATTTTTATGGATATTTTTTGTTTCAGATGTCAAGGGAGATAAGATTCGATATAAGTAGTCCTACAGGTGTGAATTTTAAAGGAGCTAAATACGTCATATACTTTAATCCAATAATTTTTTTAACTCTCAATATAGAACAAATGGAAAGTACAATAAAGCATGAAATTTATCATATAGTATCTATGCATTTAGTGAGAGCAAAGGAATTAAAAGGAAAGTATAGTACATTAGCCATTAATATGGCAATGGATATAGTAGTAAACAAATATTTGAATAATTTACCGCCATATGCCACTACTTTAGAATGGGTCAATCTGAAATATTCTCTAAAACTAGAGCCGTATGAGCCTTTTGAGTATTATGTAGAAAAGATTCAAACTGAATTAGATTTGTTAGAAGAAGATGAAGATGGTGAAGAAGATGATAGTGACAAGTATGGAAATATAGAAACTGATTATAGTCCAGAAAAAACTCATGATATATGGGAAGAATCCGATGATATAGATGAAAGAACTCTTAGAGAATTTACAGAAAAATTTATTGATAGTTCTCAAAAAGGTAAAATTCCAGCACACTTGGAAAATATGATAGCAGCCCTTAAAAATAGTAAAGGTGAATTACCATGGAATTTATATCTTAGTAGGTTAATGGGAACAGTTGAAAGCAACAAAAAGAAGACTATAACAAGGAGAAATAGAAGACAGCCTAACCGATTAGATTTAAGAGGAGAACTTAGAAGTCATAAAGCAGAAATAGCAGTTGCTATTGATATAAGTGGAAGTATTAGTGATGAAGAATTTAAACAAGCAATTAAAGAAGTTCTTAATATAGTTAAAAATTATAATCATGAAATTACTATTATAGAGTGTGACAGTGAAATTAGACGTGTATATAAAGCAAAAACTATAAAAGATATAAAAGATAGAGTTAAAATAGGTGGAGGCACAAAATTTACTCCAGTCTTCGAATATGCTAATAATAAAAAGATTAACTTATTAGTTTACTTTACTGATGGTAAGGGTGAAAATAAGCTACAAGTAATACCTAGAGGTTATAAAGTTTTATGGGTTATTTCTGGAAATGGAGATAAACTTTCACTGAGAGAGCATTATGGAGCAGTTAAAAAACTTAGTAAAGTTGAAACAAAAGATGATGCATTAGAGATAAATGATGTTAGAAATGATGGATACTCAATGAATAGCCAAGCACCAATTTTATAAATATTATACTGGATATGATTGTTATGATTTGTTCGATTGTCATGGTTTATTCACTATCAAAAATAATAAAAAATACATTGATTAATAGTCAATGTATTTTTTATTATTTAAACAATAAAAGTTTTACTTAGCTTAAAATCTTAAAATATGGTACAATTAGTATATAGTATATAGTTTTGATGATGTAAATTCAGTTGTCAAAACTATTTTTTGTTAAGGATGGTGAGGTTTTGTGTTTAAGATTGATGATTATATAATGTACGGAATGACAGGTGTTTGTAAAGTTTTGGACATAACAAACGAAAAAATTACAAATGGTGTACAAAAAGAATATTATGTATTAAGTCCCCTTTATTCTAATAATACAATAATAAAAATACCTGTTGATAATAAGAAAGTTCCAATGAGAAAGATACTTTCTGAAGTTACTGTGGCTTCGCTAATAAGTGATATACCAAATATGGATACATCTTGGATAGATAATGAAAAAATGAGAAGTGAGCAATTTAAAGTGATGCTTAGAAGTGGTAAGTGTGAAGAGTTACTTAAATTAATAAGAAGTATATACTGTAATAAAGAATATATAAAATCTCTTGGTAAAAAATCACATCAAGCAGATGATAATATGATGAAAGAAGCAGAAAGATTATTAAATGAAGAGTTTGCAACTGTTTTGAATATTTCTCCTGATGAAGTTACCTCATATATATCAAGTCATATACCGCAATAAAGTATTTTTTATATTATCTCCTACTTACAAAGTATAGCATAGTTAAAAATATAAAAAAAATAAAATAATATTTAAATATAATTTTACAATAAGTGCTTATGAATATTTTATTGGTATTTTTAATTATTTCAGAATATTATTTATTCACATTGCTTTTATTAAAAACTGAATATATAATAATATTATAGGAATCGTTAAAATGATGTTTATAATATATAATTCTTAAAAAATTAAACTATTATTGAAGATACTTTTTAATCAAGGGGATGGTTGAATGGTAAGTTTAATAAGTATGCTAGAAATCTGAAGTAAAATTAATAATATTATAAGAGTATTATCGTTTAAAGTATATGACAATATAAAATATATTTTAGTGTTGATTAATAAGGTGGCTACTATATTAAATAGAAGTCACCTTATTTAATTTTACCTATATCGTAAAAATTTATATTTTACTAAAGTAAAATAGATTAATTTAAGTTACATATAGTTTTAATTTCTCTGTAAAAATCCTATTTTTAGTTTCATATAAACGCACTTTGAACTTAATATCTATCCAGCTTATTATTTTTATATTATTGCTAGAATTAAGTATATTACTAAGCTATTTTTAAATATTAACATTGAATTATTTGGAATTATACCAATATAAACATAAGTTATATTTTATTATAAATAATACAATTTAGATATTTAAGGATTAATTATTTTTCATACATGAAAATATAGATTAGATAAATACTTTTAGTTTAGAAGAGTACATTATAAATATAATCGACAAAATAAGACTAAATATACCTTTATAATTTAAATTGATATATTTGTTGTATATTTATAGTGTAACTTGAAAAATTATAGATATACAAAATTTAGACTATTTCTAAAAGAGTAATATATAATAATTACTATAGTTTGTTTTTAATCAAACTTTTCTATATTAATTAAGTAAATGTTGAGTTAACAGATAAAAAATAATTGATTTTGAAGAATTTAAATTTATTAAGTTAATTAAAAATATAACAATTATTTAAAAATTAAAAATAGTTAGTTAAAATTGATTAGAATATTCTTTTTTTTAATTTTATTATTGATAATGTTTCTTAAATAACAAATGCTCTTTGACGTCGTATAGTCTAAGCAGTATAAGTTGCATATCAAAAACCTATCTAATAAATAATATGAATCTATAAAACAATAAAATTTCATCTCTAAAAAACTATTTTGACGCTTAGTTTAACTTATATTTCCAGACGAAAAATTTATATAATATACTTGACAAGTATAATTTGATTTATTCTAATTATTTACTGTCGATTATTCGATTTTTTTCTTATTTTTTTGTTGCATATAAGTATGTGTTTATGGTACGATTTACATGGTGAAATAAATAAAGGGAGGTGAAAAATAAATATTCGTGAAAAAGTTTTCAAGTTGAGGTATTTTATGGTTAATAAATTATAAATAGTATCACCTCAATTAATAATATCAAAGCGAATATCTAGGTAATCACTTTAAAACAACAGTTTTTATATTTAGATTCACAGAATGCATGTGTATATTTAATAAGAAATAAATTTAATCTGTGAATAGATAGTAGTTTATTTATTTAAGTTGACAAGTAATTGAATGAAGTATTTAGAAATTTAAAAAACAAGTAAAGACAGTATTTAATTTGAATAAATACATGTTGCTTTATTCAAAACTCCTTTAAAAAGGCAATAGTAATATGATTACGCAATTTGCCACAAAAGGAGGAATTTAGTTTGTAAAATACTATCAAGTAAAAAAATAAGAATTGCATATAGTGAAGATTTTTTCATTTAATTAGGAGTAGTTAAATTAGAAAAAATTGCTAGAGTGATGAATTTAGAAGTTAGATATAAAATTATCCATTATGTTATGGCAATATTGTATTTAAGCTAAATAATAATTAATGAACTAATAATTTATAGTTTGGTTTTTTGTGGTGTTAATTTATAAAGATAACAGGTTATAAATATACCTGACAATAATGAATTTATATAATTTAAATTTATAGATATAGTATTTAAATTTATTGACAATAAAGATATTAATCTTTATGCCATGAAAACATCTAGATTCTACAAATAAAAACGCAATTATCTTAATAATTATTACGAATTGTTTTACAAAACAATATCACCATATCTTTCATTAAAAGAAAGAGTCTGGATAAAACGTAGAAAATATAAAAATACAATTAAGAAAGGATTTAAACTTATGAGCACAACAGTAAATAAAAAGGGTAAATTCCCTATAGGATTTTATATCTGTGCAACAACTTTCTCGTTTGAAAGAGCAGCATATTATTCTGCAAAGTTTTTAATTTATATATTCCTTACAACAGCTATTGTTAAAGGTGGTCTTGGAATAGATAAAGGACAAGCAGCTATAATGCAAGCTAACCTTGTTGCATTCACATATTTCGCACCAATAATTGGAGGATATATATCAGATAGATGGATAGGAGCTAGATATACTATACCTATAGGTATGCTTATCATGGGGGTAGGATACTATCTTGGTTCTATTGCAACTACAGTTTCTATGGTAAATGCAATGATAATTCTAGTTTCAATTGGTACTGCATTCTTTAAAGGAAATGTATCAGCAGTAAATGGACAACTTTTTGATAATCAAGAAGAACTTGATACAGCATTCTCTGTACAATATTCTTTTGTTAATATAGGTTCTTTCATCGGAACAACAGCAGTTGGTATACTTTATCTTAAGACATTTGCTAAAAATGGAATACTTGGTTTCTCTCAATGTTTCTTCATAGCAGCTGTTCTTTGTGTAATCGGTGCAATCTGGTTCACATATGGATGGAGATTCCTTGGAAATGCAGGGAAAAGACCTTTTAAAGAAGGTGTAGTAGCTGAGAAAGTTAAAGAAAAAGATAATACTCCTCTTACAAGTATGGATAAGAAGAGAATTTGGGCTATTATACTTATTTCATTCTTCTCTGTAGTTTTCTGGTTATTCTGGTACCTAACTTATCTTGCAGTTTATGATTATGGTGCAGCATTTGTAAACATGACTATTGGAGGGTTTGAAGTTCCTCTTGCTTGGTTCGACTCATTAAATGCACTTGTATGTATTGTACTAGGTCCAGTTCTTGGAGCATTATGGTTTAAGCTTGCTAGTAGACCACAAGGTGATATAAGTTTATTTAAAAAGACAGGTCTTGGATTAATATTCTTAGGGCTTGCATTCTTAATGCTTGTTGGAGCAGAGCTTACAAGAGGTGTTGGAGCTCCTGAAACTGCTAAAGCTAGTATAATATGGATAGTTATGTTTGGTATACTTCTAAGTTTTGGGGAAATGTTATTCTCACCACTTGGTAACTCTTTTGTAAGTAAGTATGCTCCTAAAAAACTTCTAGGTGTTCTTATGGGGGTTTGGACATTTGCTACTTTCATAGCTGGTCAAGGATATGGATATATATATGCATTTACTCTTAAGTTTGAGATGATTAAAGTATATACTATAATTCCAGTGATACTATTTGTTGCAGCTATATTATTATTCTTATTTGACAAGACATTAAATAAACTTGTTGAGGATGATAAATAATCAGTAGATAACTATACTATGTATATTAATCTATGATAGTTATATTGTATTAGATTGATATATAGCTAATTGATAATAATCATATAAAGTGTTACTTTTTAACATGATGTATAGTGAAATAAATTTGTTAAACAAAATATATAAATAAAAATACTAGTCAATTAAGACTAGTATTTTTATTTATTGTTAAATTAGATAAAGTATTAATACACAATTTCTCCACTTAAAATAGTATAGGCACTTCCTCCAATTTTTACAGAAGAGATATCATTGTTTTCTTTAGCTATATTTACATATACCTTTCCAGGTCTATTTATAAAGTTTCCTTCTTCACCAATAAAGTCAGTTTTATCTAAAATACTGTGTTGTACTATATAAGATGATACACAAGCATTGCCAGTTCCACATACAGGGTCTTCTGTTACTCCTACATATGGAGCTATAGATCTTAAATGATAGTCACATTTTTTATCTAGAGTTTCTACACAAAATGGAGTTATTCCAATTAAATTATTATCAGCACTAAATTCTTTTATTTTATTTAAGTCTGGAGAAATATTTTCTAAATCATCTAGAGACTTTAATCCAAAGACAAGCCACCAAATTCCTGTATTTACTTTCATAATTGGATATTCAAGAAGTCTATCTTCTTTTACACCTATCATTTGTGCCAGTTCTTTTCTACAGCTATTTAGATTTTCGAATTTAGGAGGATTTTGTTCCATCATAAATATGTTTTCATTATCTATTTTTTTAAGTTCTACAGATAGTACACCAGCTTTTGTCTCTTGATAAAAGATATTCTTGTTAGCATCAAGTTTTTCCTCTTCTAAAAGAGCATGGAATGTTCCTATTGTAGCATGACCACACAAGTCAACTTCTAAGCCAGGTGTGAAAAATTGAACCTTGAAATCTGCTACATCTGATTCTGAGACAAATGCAGTCTCTGATAAATTCATTTCCTTTGCTATATTCTGTTTGATTTCGTTAGAAATATTGGATGCATCTGTGACTACACCAGCAGGATTTCCTCCAAAAGGTATAGTTGTAAATGCATCAACTTGTTTGATTTTAACTTTATTCATCTTTAAGACCCCCTTTTATTTTTTGTGAAATATAAATTTCATGTTGTATGTATTGATTTCCAATATATAAAATATTAGAATTTTTTGTCCAAATTGAAATAGCTTCATTACCTTCAGATAAATTTCCTGTTAATATTTCAGAATCATCTACAATTAAAAGAATACCTTTATAAAGTTTTTTATTTTTAAGTGTAGCTTCATTACCTCCATGAATATGAATGTTGCTTAGACCCTCTATATTTTTATCTTCCAAAAGTAGTATTTCAACATTAATATTTTTTTTAGAAGCAGTTAAAAGCTCATCTTTTAGGTTGAGAATTTCTTCATGTGAACAAGAAATTATAATTTCTTGTTTGGCATTATTTATCATTTCGATTGCTTTTTTTAATATATTTTTAGTGCCTTTTATGTTTAAAACATATTCTATACTTTTTCCTTTATTTAATATCTGTAAATTGTTTTCTAGTTTGTCCATAGAATTATTGAATTCTTCTTTTTTACTTTTTAGTAATTCATTAGGGTTTATAGGTACATATTTTATAGGGTCAGTTTCAATATTGATAATTATATTATTGTTAAGTAATTTTGTTATATTTTCATAGACTTTTGATTGTGGTACACCTGATAATTTACTTATTTCATATCCAGTTAGAGGGTTTTCCTTTAATAATGATATGTAGATTTGTGATTCATATTTGGTAAATCCTATGTTTTGTAGTTCATTAACTATAGCATCCATATATAAACTCCTTTAATAAAAATATAATAACTACCTTAGTAGGTACTAATATTATTTTATAATGTATATATATAATTGTCAATCATATGAAGTAAAAAATTAAGTTACAAATTAGAAAAGTTTTTTAGTGTATTTTTGAAATGAAGTTCAAATTTAGTTAACAACTAAATAAAATTTACAGATTTTTATAATTACTACATAAGTAACAGCTGAACTTACAGCCTAGTGCAGAAACCCCACCACTTTAGGTGTAGGATGGATAGTATAAAAAGTATTGACATAAATAAGTTTAATTAATGTTTGACTATAATGATAATCTTAAGAGTGTTAAAAATGAATGGTTACAAAAAAGTGACTAATTGAACTAGTACATAAGTCGTAGTATATTAATATCAAGAAAACAATAAAAATAATAAAGGAGATATATATTATGGCAAAAATAATAAATAACAATGAATTTATAAATGAAGTAGAAAACAAAGAAGGGTTAGTAGTCGTAGATTTCTTTGCTACATGGTGTGGACCTTGTAAAATGTTATCACCAGTATACGAGGCTTTAGGAAATGATATGACTGAAAAAGCAAATTTCTTAAAAGTAGATATAGACCAAAGTATGGAATTAGCTCAAAAGTTTGAAGTGTCTACAGTACCAACTGTAATAATATTTAAAGATGGTAAACCTATAGATAGATTAATAGGGTTTATACCTAAAGATAATTTAAAAAATAAAATTGAATCATATATATAATTAATTTAAATCATATATATAAACAAAAAAACTCATTATAAAGTGAGTTTTTTATTTATAAGATTTATTTATGTAGTTACAAATAAGTGCCTAATTGTCAGTGATGTTGGCTATTGATATATTATTTATATAAAAGAAAAAAGAAAGGTTATTAGAAAATAGGTGAGATTATGAGATATGACATTGCAATAATAGGAAGTGGACCAGCAGGGCAAGGTCAAACTGCTGTATCTAGTGCAATTTCACATTTAGATAAACAGAAAATAAAGAAATCTGTACTTGTTGATACTTATTAAATAAAAGTAAATAGTAGTACTAGTAGTTATAACCATAAGTTTATAATTATAATATAGTTAATAAATTTTCACAGATATTTGAAATTATTATAAGTATTTATTGTTGTTTTATATAATATTGAAAGAGGCATTTAAAGTTAATAAAATAAAAATTACAGGTATTATTTATTTAATACACTCCCAACACTAAAAGAAGTTATTTCAAAATAAAGATTTGACTACAGCAAAAAGTGGACTCTATCAGATGAGTTCACTTTTTTTGTAAAGTATTAAACAATCTATATGTAAATAAAAAAGGGTATCTCATTTATAATTTAAGAATATTGTAAGACCCCCTTTTTTTAAGTGTGCAATAAAATTGTCTTTTTAGCTATTACTAAAAAGGAATAAAAAAATTTTATTTAAAAGCCAAATTTTTAATAGCATATAAATGATTCTCTTTCGTATTTTAAAATTTGACAAACTCAAGTTTTAGTTAAGAGCTTGTTTAATATAGGTTATGTTCTTATAAAGAATTTCGTTAATTAATTCTTATTAATCTATATTTTGGATTTATTAAATATGATGGAAAAGTTAATAATTATATTGGTAGAGATATTAAATAGAATAGTAATTAAGCATAAATTTGACAAGTGTGAGTATTTGAATAATAATAGGGTTAGGTTTTATATAAGAATTAAATAATTATAAAGAATAATTAACATTCAATAAACATTCATTATATATAATGGATAAGTTGATATTTTATTTAGGAGATGATTATATGAGAGTATTGGTAATAGAAGATAATAAAGAGCTTTCTTATAATATGAAGATAGGGTTGGAAAATGAAGGATTAGTAGTAGATATAGCAAATTGTGGATTAGATGGAGAAGAAAAAGCATTTATAAATGACTATGATGCTATATTATTGGATTTAAATTTACCAGATAGAGATGGTCTAGAGATATTAGAATTTTTTAGAAGTAATAATCTAAATACACCTATAATAATTGTAACAGCAAGAGATGAAGTAAATGAATTGGCAAAAGGACTTGATTTAGGAGCTGATGATTATATAGTAAAACCATTTCAAATTATAGAATTGAGAGCTAGGATACAAGCAGTTATAAGAAGATTTTATGGTAGGACAAATCCAAATATAGAGGCAGGTCCTGTCAAAATAAATCCATCATCTAGAAAAGTGTACGTGTATGATAAAGAAGTAAGTCTAGGAACTAAAGAGTTTGATATAGCAGAATATATTGCAAGTAGATATCCAGACATCGTATCAAGTATAGATATATCAGAACATGTTTATGATGAATACTTTGACCCATTATCATCTGTATTAAGGGTACATATAGCTAGATTAAAAAAGAAATTAAGAGAAGTTGCAGGAAAAGAGATAATAATAACTACTAGAGGGATAGGATATTCTATATGCAAGGATTAAAAGATAAAAAAACTATAGTTTTAATTTTATATTCTGTTATAGTCTTTATAATTTTTACAGTAGGTTTGAAATATATTATAAATATATCTAATACAAGTAAAGAATTAATGGCTAGTGATTCAAATTCATATTATGGAATAAATATAGATAATACTTATAACACTATGGAAGATAATACTTTAGATGAAAGATTAATTTCTGATTATAATCTTGCCCTTAATGGTAATTTTAATATAATTATAATGTTGTTTTTTGCTTTTATAGTGACTTCTAACTTTATCCTTTTAGCAATATTGAATAGATTAGAGTTTAAAGAAAGAATGGGGATATTAAATAATATAAATAATATAGAAGATGAAGACGAAGTATTGAGTATAGACCCCATTATGTCTAAAGTATATAAAGATTTAAAAGATAAGTTTGATTCTCATATTGAAGATTATAAAAGATTAAATTCATATTTATCTCATGAACAAAAAAATGCCATAGCAATACTTAGAACAAGTTTAGAGTTAAGTGGAAATGAAGAATTGTTAAATACTCTTAATAATGTTTCAAATACTGTAGAAGATGTACTTGCAATAAGTGATACAAAAAATAATGAAGATATGTATGAAGTTGATATAGCTTTAATATGTGCGCAAGTATGTGACCACTATTCTAAAGTATATGATAATTTAAGTTTTGATTTTGATGAAGATGAAAATATGAGTATCTATGGGAAAGAAAAGTGGATTTATAGAGGTGTATCTAACCTTTTGGACAATGCAATAAAATATGGTGAAGGTAAAGATATCTGTGTAAATGTGAAAAATCAAAAAGGTAGTGTTATTGTATCAGTAAAAGATAATGGTATTGGAATGAATAAATATAGTATGAAAAAAATATTTTATGACAGATATAGAATAAATGAATTGAATAAAGATGGATATGGTATAGGTCTTAGTTTAGTAAAACATGTATGTAATTTATGTAACGGATTTGTATGGGTAGAAAGTGAAGAAGGTAAAGGTTCAACTTTTTATCTAGTATTTAAAGAATATAAGTAACAAATTAAGATAGATATAATAATTCTAAGACATTATTGAATTGGTAAGAGGAGATGTGAAGTGTATATTTTAAATAATGCAATCAAAAACTTACTTAGAAATAAATTGCGTAGTTCATTTAGTGTAGTTGTTATGTTATTGATGGTCTTAGCAATATTGATTTCCTCAATAATAAATTCGAACGTTAATGTGATAAAGGCAAATTATGAGAAAAAATTTGAATCAGAAGTTCAAATTAAGCTTGATAGTAAAAAACTTGTTCAGGATAATTCAGGAAAGTCTATGATAAAATATAGTAACTTGAGTGTAAATGATTATTTAAATTTTGCAAAGTCAAAATATGTAAAAAAAGTATCTTTTATTGGAAATATCACAGCACACTTTGATGATAACAAATATAATTCTAATGATGACAGGCAAATCGTAGATAATGATATGAGGACTAAAAATTATGGAATTATAGGATATACAGAAAAGAATGAAAGTTTTAAACACTATAACCTGGAGAAGGTAAAAGGAAGAGTATTTCAAAAAGATAATGAATGTATGGTAAGTAAAGAATTTATTGATATTAATAAGTTAAAAATTGGAGATACTATATCTCTATTAAGTGATTATAGTACTAATACTAAACTAAATTTAAAAATAGTAGGAATATATAAGAAAAAAGATACTAAGAATGTTAAAGATATAGAAATGGTTCAAGATGAAAGTATCTATAATAGTATATTAACTACGTACAATACTTTAGTAGAATTTGAAAAGAAGATTGAATCGGAAAAACCAATAATTTATACAAATGCTAGGTTTTTATTGAGAGACTCTAATAGTAGAAAAGATTTTGAGAAAGAGATAAGAGATAAAGGTCTAAGTGACATTTATAAAGTTACTATAGATGAGTTTGCGTACAGTAAATTAATAGCACCAATGCAACGTTTGTCTAATATAGCTTTTACAGTTACGCTTGGAATATTAATATTAGGTTCGATATTATTGATGATAAATTCTATAATAGCAATAAAAAAAATAAAGTATTACATTGGTGTGTTAATATTAATTGGAATGCCTAAATTTAAGATAGTTCAGAGTTTTATATGTGAAAGTATTATTATAACTTTAGTGTGCCTTATACTTGGAGGAGGAATTGTAAGTATATCAGCTTCAAAAATATCAAATTATGTTTTTAAATATCAAAATCAATATAATGTAATACATAATGTTGATTTACTGAATAATAGAGAATATAAAAATATAGATATAAATAGTGATGATATCAAACAAGAAACAAAAAGTTTAAGAGATAAATTAATTCCAAATTTGATATTTAAGATAATTATTGTAGCGATAATATTGATATTATTAACTGGTATAGTAGCCGTATATAGTACAATTGTATATAAACCAATACAGATAATTTATGATAGAAATTAGGTGATGTAAATTGGTAATGCTAGAACTGATAGATGTTAATTATAAATATGAGGGAAGCAATAAATATGTATTAAAAGATGTAAGTGCCAAATTTGAAGCTGGAAAAATGTATGTTATTATAGGAAAGCCTCGGGCAGGAAAGAGTACTTTGTTATCTATAATATCAGGTCTTGATGATTATACTGATGGAAGTATTATTTACAAGGGTAAGGATTTAAGAGATATAAATAAGGATATGTATAGAAATAAGGATATAGGAGCTATATTTAAAGATTATAATTTATTAAATAATGAAACTATTTTGGAGAATATGTTTTTACCAATGAGAATTAGTGAAAATAAGAAAAAGAATAAAAAGGAAATAGTATATAAAATTCTACAAAAGGTAGGAATTGATAAAGAAAAAGTAATGGATAGAGTAGAAAGCTTATCTTATTATGATAAACAAAAAGTGTGTATTGCTAAGTCATTATCTAATAATCCTGAATTAATAGTATGTGATGATATTATAGAAAGCACGGATGATAAAAGTGAAGAAAGTCTAATAAATGTGTTTTACAATTTGGCACATAAAGATAATAAATGTGTGATAATAGCAACAAGTTCAGAGGAAGTTGCTTTATTTGCTGATGAGATATGGGGAATAAATAATGGAAACTTGATGTTTATAAAAAGTAAAGATAACAATATAGATTAAAATAAATAAAGGAGGGTGTCTCAAAATGAGCTTTTTAGTTCATGAGATACTCTTTTTTGTATGAAATCAAATATATTTTCAGCATTTCAACAATGAAAAAGAGGCTTATCTCTATCTTGAGACAGGCCCCTCTTTATCTTTAAAAAAACATATAAAAATTTATATTTTTACTTTGTATATGGTGAACATATAAAACTATTAGAATATAAAAAATAGGTGTCTTGACCAATAATCAAACTTTCATACTAGTCAAAGAGGATGAGGTATTTATAAGGTTTATTTGATGGATTGCCATTCTTCCTTTATAATTCCATATTCATAAGTGTCTTGCCATATAGGGTTACCATTTTTATCTTTGAAAAACCAAGTATTCTTGACAAGATGTCCTTCTCTACGCATATGTAATCGTTCAAGTAACTTCCAAGATGCTACATTAAGGGGATTACAAAAGGCAATAATTCTATGAGCATTGTGATGAACAAATAAGTCATTTATTAAGGCGCTCGCAGCCTCTGTTGCAAAACCATTCCCTTGATAATTGCTGTTGAAAACATAGCCTAACTCCCATGTTTCAAAGTCTTTTTTTGCTAAATAAATATTCCCAATTAGTTTATTTGTGTTTCGTAGACAAACTGCCCAAAAGTCTGGATTGTTTGAACGGTTAATTGCCTCTTCCTTTGATTGATTCTCTGTAAATACCTCATAAGGTTCATACTTTACTGTATCTTCTTGTGATAAATATTCAAACAAATCTTGCCAATCGTCAGGTGAAAACTGACGAATGATTAATCGTTCTGTCTTCATTTAAATCCCCCTATTTTATAAGTAATAACCCATAGTAAATCTTTTAAAGACCTAATAAAAAAGCTAACATGGGTTTCTTTAATTCTAGTATTTTAGTATGTATCTGTCAAATATAAAGATACTGTTATAGAAGTTGTTTTAGATTGAAATTATATGAAAAACACCTAAATAACACGAAAATGAGCTACAGTTGGGGGGAACTGTAGCCCATTCTATTTTGGGGGAGATAGGTTGAACTTATTGGTTATCCGTATCATATTTTTAGTATAGTCACTTATTTTAAATTATATACATTTTTTTATAAATTTTACATAAAATGTTAAATGTTATGATTGATTAGGTATTATTAGAGGTGATAAAGTTTTAATTATAGAAAATTAATGAAAAAATGTATTATAAATAATTGGAAAATATTATATAAGGTATTAAAATATTAATGTATTTACAGCAATTTAGGAAAAAATATGAAATCTATTCGTAAATATAAAATAAAAATATAATTAAAAAAATATTTGAAAAAAATTCATATAAAGAATCTTTTATATTAATCTAATTTTTGGGTATACCTATTTTAAAAAAAATTAT